>JAYWAB010000030.1:0-11432 GCA_043782835.1 Aestuariivirga sp. | reverse complement strand
TGTGGCAGGAATCACTCGAATGAAGAAGAAGTCAACCGTTTTGACCAGGAAAGTTGTCGCCGCCGGAACCATCCGTCAGCCTCGGCAGAAGGCATTGTTACCAATGCCGTGGCTCACAAGTTATCCGCCCAATATTGAAGCTTCCCCCGATTTTCCAGAAAAGCCACTCTATGCACTTTTAGATGACGCCGCTGCCAAACATCATGCGCGCCCTTGCGTCGAATTTCTCGGTCGGTCTTTGAGTTATGCCGAAATGAAAAACCTGAGTGAGCAAGCAGCAAAGGGCTTGGTGGCGTCAGGCTTCAAACCGGGCATGAAGTTGGGACTATTCTTGCCCAACTGTCCCTATTTCGTGGCCTTCTTTTTCGCGGGGCTGAAGGCAGGCGGAACCATTGTCAACTTTAGTCCGCTTTATTCTGAAGACGAGGTGGCGCGGCAGATAATCGACTCCACCACCGATTTCATGGTGACACTGGATTTGCAGGCGCTGCTTGGAAAGTTTTCTAAGATGTTTGAGCGAACCTCACTAAAACACGTCATTGCATGTTCATTGGCCGATCAGCTTCCGACAATGAAGGGCTTGCTGTTCCGTGCCATGAAACGGCGCGAGATTGGCATTGTCCCACCTGATGACCGCTATATTCTGGCGCGCAAATTGTTGGACAATGATGGCGTATTTTCGCCGCTGCCCGTCAAACCCAGAACCGATATCGCCGTACTGCAATATACCGGCGGAACGACTGGCATCCCCAAGGGCGCAGCGCTCACTCACTTCAATATTTACGCCAATGCCATGCAATGCAAGATGTGGTTTTACGTGGCCGACTCGCCCGAGAGCAAGTCCGTGGGTATCTTGCCGCTATTTCATGCTTTAGCCATGACAAGTGTATTGAATTGGTCGCTGGCTGTGGGTGGTTCAATGCTGTTGTTGCCACGCTTTGAGGCACCAAAATTATTGGCATTAATTCATCGAAAGAAAGCGACTGTCATGGTTGGTGTGCCAACCCTTTTTTCAGCGCTCATGAACCAACCTGATTTTGCGTCCTATGATTTATCATCGTTGAAATATTGTATTTCCGGCGGTGCATCTCTGCCGTTGCAGGTTCAACAAGACTTCAAGAAAAAAACCGGTGTTGCCATTTGGGAAGGTTACGGGTTGAGCGAAGCCTCACCTGTGTGTTGCCTCAATCCTGTGCACCTGCCCATCAAGCATGGCTCGGTCGGCGTTCCCATTCCCGCAACACTTTGCAGGATTATCTCAATCGAAGATCGCACGACAGTGATGAAAGTCAATGAAAGCGGCGAAATCTGTTTTGCGGGTCCCCAGATTATGCAGGGTTATTGGCAAAGTCCAGATGCCACCGCCGAAGCCCTAATTGATGGCTGGCTGCATACTGGCGATGTGGGCTACATGGATCATGATGGATATGTTTTCATTACTGATAGGCTTAAGGACATGATAAGCACGTCCGGATACAAAGTTTATCCACGGCAAGTGGAGGACGCAATTTATCAGCACCCCGCAGTGAAGGAATGCGCCGTCTTTGGCATCGACGACACCTATCGCGGCCAAGCGATCAGGGCTGCGATTAGTTTGAAAGATGGTGTAAAACTTTCGCCCGAGGAACTTGACTTATTTCTGGAAAGTAAACTCTCTCATATTGAAAAACCACGCTCTTATGATTTCCGAACCGAATTGCCCAAAACGGCGATCGGAAAGATTCACAAGAAGATTCTGATCGAAGAGATCAAGTTGAAGAACAAGGAGACAACCGTATGACTCAAGCTGTGATAGCGGGATATGTCCGCTCGCCCTTTCACTTTGCCAACAAGGGTGCTCTGGCCAAAACGCGGCCCGATGATTTGGCCGCAGCAGTGGTAAAGGGTTTGATCACCGCAACGGGTGTGAATGCAGAAGACATTGAAGATTTTCTTTTGGGCTGTGCTTTCCCCGAAGGCGAACAGGGCCTCAATGTGGCGCGGCTGATCTCGTTCATCGCAGGCCTTCCCCAATCGGTGGGTGCCGTAACGATCAATCGCTTCTGTGGCTCTTCGATGCAGGCCATTCATTCGGCTGCTGGTGCCATTGCGCTTGATGCAGGCGATGTTTTTGTGTGCGCCGGAATTGAAAGCATGAGCCGGGTTCCGATGATGGGTTTCAATCCCATGCCGAACCCACAATTGGCTGAGCATATGCCCGCCGCTTATATTTCGATGGGCGTGACGGCAGAAAATGTCGCCAGAAAATATGGTATCACCCGACAGGCGCAGGAGGAATTTGCAGTGGCCAGCCACGCCAAAGCTGCAAAGGCCCGCCAGGACGGCAAGTTCAAAGATGAAATCATTGCTTTGCCAGCGGCGAGCGAAGATGGCTGCATCAGACCAGACACCAACTTGCAAGCTCTCGCTGGTTTGAAGCCTGCTTTCGATCAAAACGGCGTCGTGACAGCAGGCACATCTTCGCCGCTGACGGATGGGGCAGCGGCCTGTCTCGTTGTCTCAGAAAGCTTCGCCAGGAAATATAAGTTGCCAATTCTGGCGCGCATCAAAAGCATCGCGGTGGCGGGATGCAGCCCCGAACTCATGGGCATTGGTCCCGTCGTTGCCACAAGGAAAGCGCTGGAACGCGCCAATCTTTCGATCAATGATATCGACATCATCGAACTGAACGAAGCCTTTGCATCGCAAGCCATCGCGTGCTTGCGCGATCTCAATGCCGATCCAGCCCGTGTGAATATCGATGGCGGCGCCTTGGCGCTTGGTCACCCACTGGGCGCCACCGGGGCTCGCATCACCGGCAAGGCCGCAGTACTTTTGAAGCGCGAGGGCAAGCGCTATGCGCTGGCCACACAATGCATCGGCGGCGGGCAGGGCATCGCAACTATTCTTGAGGCCGTTTCGTGATGATCAACAAAGTGTGTGTGATCGGTGCTGGTGTGATGGGCAGTGGCATTGCAGCCCAAGTGGCCAATGCCGGGTTTCCAGCACTTCTCCTCGATATTGTTCCGGCGGGATCTGCAGATCGCAACGTGCTGGCCAAGACGGCACTGACAAAACTGATAACCGCTGAGCCTGCGCCCCTCATGTCGAAGGCGGCCGCAAAGCTGATCGAAATTGGCAATGTTGAGGATGATTTAAAAGCCCTTGCCGAATGCGATTGGATTATCGAGGCCGTCACTGAAAAGGCTGACGTTAAGCAGGCACTCTACAAAAAAATTGACGCAGCGCGTAAACCCGGCTCCATTCTTTCGTCAAACACCTCAACATTGCCGCTTAATGTGTTGATGGCGGGAATGCCGGAAAACATCAGAAAAGATTTTTGCATCGCGCATTTTTTTAACCCGCCCCGTTACATGCGGCTTCTTGAAATTGTTGCGGGCAAGGAAACCCGCGCGGATGTCATCAGCGCTGTTACGGCTTTTGCGGATGAGAAGTTGGGCAAAGCCGTTGTCAAAGCAAAAGACACACCGGGCTTTATCGCCAATCGAATCGGCGTCTATTGGATCCAATGCGCAATTGCTGCTGCGCGAGAGCTGGGCCTTTCAGTTGAAGAGGCCGATGCCGTGATGGGCCGCCCCGTCGGCGCACCAAAGTCAGGCATTTTTGATCTTCTGGATATCGTCGGGCTTGATCTCATGCCACATATAGACGCATCATTGCGTGTGGCGTTGCCAAAGGATGATGCCTATCAGGCGCTGTCAGCGGATTTTCCATTGCTCAATAAAATGATAGCTGAAGGCCTTACGGGTCGCAAAGGCAAGGGCGGCTTCTATCGGTTGAACAAAGCCGACGGCAAAAAGACCAAAGAGGCGATGGACCTCAACACTGGTGAATATCGCAGCATAAAAAAGGCGACTCTAGAGTCAGTCGAGGCCGCAAAGTCTGGAATTCGCGCGCTTGTGTCGCATAAAGATCGTGGCGGTAGATTTGCTTGGAGCGTTCTCAGCAAGTTGCTGAGTTATGCTGCCGAACTCGTTCCGCAAATCGCTGATGATATTGCTGACGTAGATCTCGCCATGCGCACCGGCTTCAATTGGAAGCGTGGGCCATTTGAAATGATTGACCAGCTGGGCGCTGTTTGGTTCGCAGAGAAACTCGCAGCGGAGAAAATGCCAGTGCCAAAATTATTGGCAGAGGCAGCAAGGCAAGGTGGATTTTATAAAGTTTTGTCAGAAGGTCAAAAACAACTGACCGTGGCCGGCGGCTATAGACCGATCGCGCGGCCACACGGCGCGATGCTTTTGTCCGACATCAAACGGCAAGGCCACCCATTAACGAAGAATGCTTCGGCCAGTGTTTGGGATATCGGCGATGGCGTGGCTTGTCTTGAGTTTCACAGCAAAATGAACACTATTGATCCCGACACAATCGCTATGGCGACAAAGGCGATCGATATTGTTTCCAAGAGCATGAAGGCGCTGGTCATCTATAGTGACTCTGAGAATTTTTCTGCGGGTGCCAATCTCGGCCTCGCCTTGTTCGCGGCCAATATCGGCGTGTGGCCTGTGCTCGAAGACCTTGTCATGCAGGGCCAAAAGGTGATGAAGGCGTTGAAGTTCGCGCCATTCCCCGTCGTTGCGGCACCAAGTGGTTTGGCGCTCGGAGGGGGCACAGAGTTTCTGCTACATTCATCTGCGGTCCAAGCCCATGCTGAAACGTATATGGGGCTTGTCGAAGTCGGTGTCGGCATTGTGCCGGGTTGGGGCGGGTGTAAAGAAATGCTCATTCGATTTCGTTCAGGGCCGGGCGGACCACAAGGGCTAATGCCCGCAGTATTGGCTGCTTTCGAGCAAATTTCTTTGGCCAAAGTTTCTAAATCCGCTGCCAACGCGAAAGAGTTAAGCTATTTGCGCAAAACGGACGGCATCACGATGAATCGGGACAGGCTTCTGCCTGACGCCAAGGCATTGGCTTTGAAACTTGCGCAAGACTACAGGCCGCCACAGCCAGTTGAACTTCGGCTGCCGGGGCCGACAGGTGAAGCTGCATTGCATATGGCCATCCAGTCCTATGCGCAGCAGGGACTGGCCTTGCCGCATGATGTGACCGTATCAAATCATTTGGCGCATGTTTTGTGCGGTGGCCCCACGGATCTCACGGAAACTGTGAGCGAAGACCGTGTGATGGAGTTGGAAAAACTAGCCTTTATGACTCTGGTCAAAACCGAGCCCACCCTGTCGCGCATGGAAGTGATGCTGGCGACGGGTAAGCCCTTGAGGAATTGAGGTCACACATGCACACTTATATAGCGCCCGTCCGAGACATGAAGTTCCTCATGTTCGATATTTTGAAAATTCAAGAAACAGGCAATGCCATCCCTGCCTATGCGGAAGCCACACCCGATGTCGTTTCGGCAATTCTGGAAGAAGCCGGAAAATTTTGTAGCAATGTTTTGCAACCGATCAATCGCAGCGGCGATGAAGCTGGTTGCACCTTTGACAATGGTGTTGTGAAAGCAGCTCCGGGATTTAAAGAAGCCTATGCTAAATTTGTCGAAGGCGGCTGGCCCGGCCTCGCCTGCGATCCCATCCATGGCGGGCAGGGGCTCGCGTCACCGGTGAATTTCGCATTTGATGAAATGATTTCCTCAGCCAATCTCTCATTTGGATTATTTCCCCTACTCACGCAGGGCGTTTATTATGCCTTGGCGGCCCATGCGACAGAAGGGTTGAAGGGCATTTATCTGCCCAAATTGGTCGCAGGCACTTGGACTGGCACGATGAACTTGACGGAGCCACATTGCGGCACCGATCTGGGCCTTATAAAAACCCGCGCCGAACCGCAACCAGATGGAACTTATAAGATCTACGGTACCAAGATTTTCATCTCCGCCGGTGAGCATGATCTGGCAGAGAACATCGTTCACCTGATCTTGGCAAGATTGCCGGATGCACCCGCAGGCGTGCGCGGCATTTCACTTTTCGTGTGTCCAAAATTCCTGCCCAGACCTGATGGATCGCCTGGCGAGAGAAATGCGGTCGCCTGTGGTTCGCTTGAGAAAAAGATGGGCATCAAAGCATCGCCAACATGCGTGATGAATTATGATGGCGCAAAAGCTTGGCTGGTTGGTGTTCCGCATAAAGGTCTCTCCGCCATGTTCACTATGATGAATGCGGCGCGGCTGGCCGTCGGCATTCAAGGGCTTGGAGTTGCGGAAGCCGCCTACCAAGGTGCCGTCGATTATGCCAAGAATCGGCTGCAGATGCGAGCACCGACAGGCGCTAAATATCCTGATAAGCCCGCTGACCCCATCATCGTTCATCCCGATATTCGGCGGATGTTGATGCGAACCAAGGCGATGACGGAAGGTTGCCGCGCTCTGGCCATGTGGATCGGCCTAGAACTTGACATTTCCTTGCATCATCCCGACGCCGAACGCAGGCAAGCGGCAGAAGACCTCGTGGCTTTGATGACACCGATTGTGAAGACCATGTTGACCGATCTTGGTTTTGCCGCCGCCAATGATGCCATGCAAATTCACGGAGGCCATGGCTATATCCGTGAATGGGGCATGGAACAGCTGGCGCGCGATGCCCGCATCACGCAGATTTATGAAGGCACCAATGGCATTCAGGCGCTTGACCTTGTGGCGCGCAAACTGCCCACTGGAATGGGGCGTTTGGCGCGGCGGTTTTTTCATCAAGTGAGTGAATACATTGTCAAGCGTGAGGCCAATCCCCTGACAGCATCTCACATCGCACCTTTGGCAAAAGCTTTTGGGCGCTTGCAACAAACAACACTTTGGCTAGGCAAAGCCGGACTATCCAACCCCGATGAAGCTGGTGCTGCTGCATCAGAGTATTTGCGCCTGTTTGGATTGGTTGCCATTGGTTTTATGTGGTCACGCATGGCTGAAAAAGCTTTCAAACTCAATTTGGCAACCCCCGATGAGTTTTATGGGGCGAAGATTGCGACCGCACAATTTTATATGGCCAAGATTTTGCCCGAAACGGGGAGCCTGATGTCAAGCATCATGGCGGGATCTGCGTCAGTTATGGCACTTCACCATGATGCTTTTTGATCAAGCAATGAATCATTAGCACTTCGGGTCTATCGATCACGGTCCAGAATGTTTCTCTGCCGCCTCTATGCGGCACCAAGGTGGGAGTGATGGCTGCGAGATCAAGATTCGCAATCAACGAACCTTTCTACAAGTGGAGCGTGCGCGCGTTTTCATTGTTGCGAAAACGCGTCGGCATGAAAATTGAAGTTCATGCAGAACCCGGCGTAATTGAAAATGGGCAGATTTTTCCATTCAACCACTTCGCACGGTTCGAAACCATTATCCCGCAATATTTTATTTATCAGGCAACAGGCGCATATTGCCGCTGTGTTGCCACTCATGAACTGTTTGAGAGCAGTGAACGGTTTGCAAATGTGCTCTGGGGCGTCGGTGCCGTACCTTCCAATCATCCAGGACTGCTGGCCTTTCTTGCGGCTGAAATTCTGCGCGGCCAAAAAGTAATCATTTTTCCGGAAGGCGGAATGATGAAAGATCGCAGTATGTCAGCTCCGCGACATAAAAATATCATGCAATGGTTTAGTTCGGCTGGTAGCCATCGCCAAGGTGCCGCTGCACTTGCGGTCGTCTTGGAAGTATTCAAGAAGCGCATTCTTTCGGTGCATGAATCCGGTGATATGGCGCGGCTGGAACGCTGGGTCTCAGCACTTGGATTGAAAGACCAAGAAGCGCTCATTGTCGCCGCTCGCAAGCCGACATTGATTGTTCCTTCGAACATCACATTTCACCCACTGCACACAGGCGAGAATGTCTTGTTACGCGCCGCTGAGTTCCTGAAATTCAAGCTCAATCAAAAAGGCCGCGAAGAGCTGATGGTCGAAGGTAATTTGTTGTTGCGCAACACTGATATGGATATCCGTTTCGGCAAGGCGTTGAACCCCGATATGGCGTTGACCACAGCCGATCGCATGGTTGTTTCGCAAATTTTTGAGCAGATCGATAGTCTGGACGACCTCTTTGGCCTCAAGGACAAAGCTGATCATTGGGTTGACCGTCTGGCGGCACTGACCATGAACCGTACGACGCGGCGTCTGCGCGATCTCTGCATGGTCGAGATGTATGCCAACGTGACATTGAACATTAGCCATCTCGCTTCTTCATTGATCATGCGTTTTGCTGAAGCCCAGGAAACCCAAATTTCGAAAGCACATTTCAATGCCGTTCTCTATGCCGTCATCAAGCAAATCCAGCGCGAGCCGGGGCTTCATCTGCATCGGTCATTGTCTGACCCTGATGCCTATGAAGGAATTCACCGAGGCCAGTCGGCTTTGCTGGACCAGTTGTTCAAAAATGCGTTGGACTCTGGCCTGATTGCAGTAAGTGATAGTGCTTACACGCTGCTGCCTGCATTGCGCGCTGAGCTTGGCGATCACGATCCACGGCTGGTCAACATAATCCGCGTTTATGCCAACGAAATTGCATCACTGACGAATATCGGGCGTTTGATTGCACGGGCCATCCCGCTGGCGGGACTTGCGCTTGCGCAAAATCTATTTGATGATCAGCTGCGCAGCTTTGCTCAGGATCAGCAGGTTTTTAAACAGCCACGAAAATCGGCAGAAGTGCTATTTGAAACCGAAAAGAAATACGGCAACGCGTCACTTATCATGCCGAAGAACGCGACGAAGCCGGGCGTACTTTTGGTGCACGGCTTCCTGGCATCACCTGCAGAACTAAGGGATTTTGGTCGCAGGCTGGCCGATTTGGGCCACCCAGTGCTCTGTGTGCGCCTCAAAGGCCATGGTACTACGCCATGGGATTTGCACAAACGCTCATGGCCTGACTGGCAGGCATCAGTGCAACGCGGCTATGAAATCATGTCGCATATTTCCGGCGAGGTATTCGTGGTCGGCTTTGCCACAGGAGCTTCCCTGGCCCTGCTGCTTGCGGCCGAAAAGCCACAAGGCCTCGCGGCGGTGATAGCCGTTTCTGCCCCCATCAAGTTTCATGTTCGCAGTTTGCGTTTTGCACCCTTGCTTGACCGTCTCAACAAATTCACCGAATGGGGCTACGTTCAAGATGGCATAAAGCCATTTCTTGTGGGAGATCCCGAGCACCCTGAGTTTGAATATCGCAACATGCCGGTGCGCGGCCTTGTGGAGTTGCAAAAAATTGCCGATGCGCTCCGTCAGAACCTTGCCGAAATCACATGCGCTGTCACCATTATACACGGATCCAACGACCCAATCGTTGACCCGGAAAGTGCCAGGATTATCTATGATCAAATTGGATCAACGGATAAGCAGTTGCATATCGTGAAATCTGATCGACATGCCATACTTCATGAAGACATCGACAACACGCAAGCGATTATTATCGCGAGGTTGGGTGAGTTTGTTGTTTCGAAGCCCCCGCATCTACCGATCCCAAACAGTTTACTTGCGCAAGTGAATTCCAATTTTTTGCGTTTAATCACGCCGATTATTCGCGGACGAAAAACAACAACCGAAAAGCAGACACTCAAACAGACCTAAAAAATTGCCGCGTAAACGTTATACATATCAACAAGTTCCTTTCGGCTCCCGTTTTTTCCAATTGAGCTTTTGAACGCCTTTAGTTTAGCCCCATTTCCGTGAATACGTTGGCCGAAATATGCTTCGGCGAGCGGGAAGCTTTTCGCTATAGCGACAAAGAAGGCTGGGAACGACGCGGCAATGAAATCAATAGCGTAAGAGTTTTCGTGGGCGGGTGCGCGGACCAAAAGTTTTCCTATTTGACGAGCCCCTGTCCAATCTTGACGCGCTGCTACGTGTTCAAATATGTTTGGAGCTGGTCAAGCTGCATCATCAAGTGCACACCACCAAGATCTATGTCACTCATGATCAGGTTGGAGCGATGACTTTGGCTGACAAGATCGTGGTGATGGACAAGGGCGAGGTCGCACAGGTTAGCGACCTTGTGGTGCAAGTGGCAGATGCCTCATCAGTCAAGGTTGGTGACACGGTGGCAATAGGCGCCGATCCGCAGCATTTGCATCTGTTCTAATAGCGCCTCGGCCCTTCTGGCTTGTTCTGCAAAATATCCTCAATTTCGGATTTGATTTCCGCCGTCAATTTTTCGCGGCTTTTCAGTGCTGCAAGATTGTCTTCCAATTGGCTAACGCGAGATGCGCCCAAAATAACGGTCGAAACATGTTTGTTCGAAAGGCACCAGAGCAGGGCCATGTGATGAATGGGCATTCCCGCCTTGGTGGCGAGAGTGGCTAGCTTCTCAACCTTGGCTAGCTTGGCCACACCCTGCGGGCTTTGCCATTCCTTCTTAAGCCACTCGTAGCCCGGCAGGTTCAGGCGTGAGTCGTCGGGAATGCCCTTGTTATATTTTCCTGTCAGCACGCCTGAAGCGAGAGGTGACCAAATGGTGGTGCCAAGGCCTGTGAGATCATAGAGCGGCAAAAAATCGCCTTCCACCTTGTGGCGTTCGAAGAAATTATATTCCGGCTGTTCCATCGTGGGTGGCGTGATCCTCAGATCCTTCGCCACACTCCAGGCTTCAGTGATTTGCTGCGCCGTCCATTGCGAGGTGCCCCAATAGAGAACCTTTCCCTGCTGAATGAGATCATGCATGGCGCGCACGGGTTCCTCAATCGGCGTATCCACATCCGGCCGGTGGCAGAAATAGAGATCGAGATAATCCACTCGCAAACGCCGCAGGGCCGCGTGGCAGGCATCAAAAACATGCTTGCGCGAAAGGCCGCGCTGCGTTGGCTTGGCACCGCCCCAAAAAACCTTGCTGGAAACAATGAATGTGTCGCGGCCCCAGTGCAGTTTCTTCAGCGCAGCGCCCATGAGTTCTTCTGATTTGCCCGCTTCATAGCCTTCGGCATTGTCGAAGAAATTGATGCCGGCGTCATAGGCGGTGGTCATCAGCTTCAATGCTTCACTCTCATGCACTTGCTTGCTGAACGTCACCCACGAGCCCAGCGCAAACTCGCTGATCTGCAGGCCAGATTTTCCGAGGCGCCGATAGAGCATGTTCAAACCTTTACCCTTAGCATTTGATAGGAATAGGGTGGCAGTGAAACTTTCAGCACTTGCCCCTCAACGACAGCGCCTGCGCCTTTTTTAGGCACAACATTGTCCTGACTGCCTGAAGTATTTACCGCTTCAAGACTGGCATGAGTCATCACCTGGTGGTCGCTGATCTTGGCAGCACCAAATCCTTGCAGGCTCACTTCAACATCAAGCTCTTCCGTGCCGTGGCGATTGACCGCGAACAAGGTCAGCATGCCCTCATCTTCGTTGTGAACGGCTGCAACATCTATATAAGGCACATTGTCCGCCACATCGGCGTCATAGCCAGGGCATTTCACCGAAAGATTGAGGGCGGTGCCACGACCATAGATCGAGGCGAAATAATAGGGATAGTAAATTGTCTGCCGCCAGGCGGCACCCTTGGGGTCGGTCATAATCGG
>JAYWAB010000029.1:0-12595 GCA_043782835.1 Aestuariivirga sp. | reverse complement strand
CAAATCGACCCCAAAATGCGGATTTTGCCGGGTTTTCACCTTACCATCTTGTTATAAACCGCTGTATTAAGCCTGCATTAAGCCTCTTGGTGCAGAGTGGATTAAGGATAAGTCTGCCTTTAGGTGGCCGTATTCTTGTTCGATGTGCGGTTTACGTCTAGGTTCGGGAGACTTGACTTGACGCAAACCAGTCGGTGTAAAGGCCAGCAGAAGTCGCGTAATGGGCCTGAGCATGCTTTGTAAATGTGATCGCTTAGGGTTAAACACCTTGCGCGGTTCCAAAGAGGAAGGGCTTGCGCCCGGTGAGTTGTGTATGAGTAAGACTGTAACTGAGCTTGGACAACGTCGAACATTGTCAAATCGCCTGAAAAAAACCCTGGCCGCTTGCGCCATTTTCGGTGTTTTCGGATTAAGCGGACTGGCCCCAGTTATCGCTGGCGGCGAAACACGCACAATTTCGCTCTATCACATTCATACAGGCGAAAGCTTGAATGTCACTTACATGAAAGATGGACATTACATTCCGTCCGCCATGAAACAGATCAATTATTTGCTGCGCGATTGGCGTCGCGACAAAACCATCACCATTGATCCGCGCACCATCGATCTTGTCTGGGAATTGCACGACGACTTAGGTTCGCATTCGCCTATACATATTGTCTGCGGCTATCGTTCCCCCCAAACCAACGCTCTTCTCCACCGTATTGGTCGTCACGTGGCCCGCGAGAGCCAGCACATGTATGGCAAGGCCATCGACTTTTATTTGACCGATGTTCCTACAATGAAAATCCGCAACACCGCCTTGGTGCGCCAAGTGGGCGGTGTGGGTTACTATCGTTCCGCTGGCGGCCCGACGGGCTTCCTGCATGTTGACTCAGGCCATGTGCGCCATTGGGGCCCATATATCTCCTCATCACAAATGGCCCAGATTTTCCGTGATGGCCAAAAGACCATTGGTCGTCGCTTGCGGATAAACCATAGTAACACAGCACCCGACACAGCTGTGGCTTCCAATGATGAGAACCCGCCAGGCTTTTTCAGCAAGCTGCTGGGCCTCAACAAAAAGCAGGTTGAACAGTCAGCCCCTGTCCAAGTGGCCGCAGCCAAGCCAGCTGATGCCGCCGCCAACTCCGCCTACAAAGGCGCACAAAATGATCTGGCTGATTTGAGCGCTGACGCCGCAACGCCACCAGCCAAGCTCGTGGCAAAGCCAAAGGGCACGACAGTCTCTGATGCGCAAATGGCTTCGCTGGGTGATCTCGCCCAAGACGCAGCTTCAACACCAAAGCCAAAGTTGATGAAGCCGCCTGTCGCAGTTGCTGTGGCCGACGCAGGTGACTCAGCCGATGAGGTTGCAGTGCCGGATGCCGTCGTCAAACAAGGCCGGGTTATCCCCAAGCCGCGCTTGAAGCCCAATGAAATTATGTTGATGGCCGCCGCCAATATGAAGGCCGAACCAAAGATGATCCGCATCAACGCCGCCTCTGCGCCGCCGCCAAGCCAATCGGGCAAAGACGTGCCTTCGCCTGTGGCTGACAGTTTGGGAACATTGATGCAGGCCGCTGCTGATGACACGACCGAACCAACAAAAAAACCGGCAACCAAGTCGAGCCTCGCCAGTGAATTGCGCAATGGCAGCACCAAGGGCATTCCGGTGATCAAGCCGATGATTGCTTCGGCTGGTGGCAGCGACATCAACTGGTGGCCGCAACTCTTCTTGCAAAACGACGCCGCAATCCGCCGCGATGGTCAGCCCCCGCTGATTGGTTCACTTGATCAAGACAGCCTGCCGAAAGCCGCAAACATTTCCGGCGGCAACGGCATCAGCGCTTTCGCTGCTGATCTGAACCAAGGCCAACACACGGCCGATGGCAAGGGTGACTTGACGGTGAACGAGGAAGACAAAGGCGATCTTACGCCTGCACCACTGCCGATGAAACTGGGCGCGCTCAATCCATAAACAAGCCCGCATGATGCCTGCCAAGCAAGGCGACATTTCAACTGAACAACCCCGCCCCAGGTTCTTCTGAGGCGGGAATAGAGTTCAGCTTGGAATTGCTGTTATGAACGCGTGACCGAAACGGCATCACCGCCCTGATACCAGATCTGTACCTTCTCGCCGATTTTGATGTTCTTTAAATCCTGCGAAAATGGAACATTGTAAGTATCTCCATTGCCAAGGGTAATCGAACCACCAGCACGATCGACCTGCGCAACAGTTCCAAAATCGGAACCAGTGACGTTGTTATCGGTCGCAAAAGCTGCGCCGGACATGATCAAGGTGCCAAGGGCTGCAGCGATAATGATTGCTTTATTCATGGTAGTCTCCTGTTAAATGCTCACCTGCGGTGAGCATGTTTGTTCAAAAACTCGGATTTGAAATTCGCAAACAAGTTGCGCACCAATTCCTGCCTTTGACAGCAACGCATCAGTGCGTCGCTGAACAGTAGATGGTATTTGGTAGCAAGATCCGTCACACTTATTTCGATGTGGGTGACAGACATGCGCTGACGCGATGGCTTGCACAAAAATATTGCAAGCACTGCGCTCAACACATTTCAGATATGCGGTGTTTCTTTTTCGATCTGCTTGATCGTCTCGCGCACACTGATCATGTGTGGATTGATGACGAGCGCTTCATTCAATGCGGCAATGGCTTCATCGCTCTTGCCCTGCGCGCGCAAAATCATGCCCTTGCCGATGAGTGCGCCGAAATTGCGCGGCTCAAGCGAGAGCGCATGTTCAATATCAATCATGGCAGCGTCGTAACGTTTCATCACATAATAAAGTGCGCCACGCCTGTTCCAGCCCTCAGCAAAATCAGGATAGGTTTCGAGAAGCTGTGAAAGCATCTGCTCGGCCGGATCAAAATCGCCAGCATCAATCGCCGCCGAAGACTCGCGCAGCAACACAACAGCAGTAGGAGAATCATTCTGTGACCACAGTGCCCAAATGTCGGCTTCAGTTTTTGTAATATCGGGCACATGCGGCACATGGTGCAACCGCGCCAGCAACTTATCCAAATCCTCCGCCCTTTTTTGCGCAGGCGGAATCTTCACTTCGGGTGCTACTGGAATCGTTGTCGTCGCAGTGGCAGAGCTTTGCACCTCGTCTGCGAAGGCGGGGGCACCACACATCATCAAAATGCTAAGAACTAAAACAAATCGCATGGCGCTATTATAGAGGCACCCGCCCAACAAAACAAACCGCGCCGGGTTGCCCCAGCGCGGCGAAAACTTGGACCCACAGAGGCGTTAGCCCTGACGCGCCTTGAAACGCGGGTTGGTCTTGTTGATAATATAGACCCGGCCCTTGCGGCGGATCAGCTTATTGTCACGGTGGCGCTTGGCCAGCGATTTCAGTGAATTGCGAACTTTCATGGCTCTACCCAATAATGGGGCAAGGCCCCGGATTGGCGTTTCGAATAGGCGAAGGCTTTCCACCTGTCAACCTTTCCTGTAAGGCGCTGAAAATCATGTGGAATGGCGAATTACTCATCACTTTGGCGGCCTTCATCGGCGGACTCAGCCTGTCAGGCTGGATGTTCTGGTTGGAAAAACACCCCCGCCAGGCCTTAACGCCCCGCCTTGTTCCAACAACGCTGATCTTGCTTCTGGGTGGCCTCTTGGCACTGGGTGCAAGCGTGCATCTCCTCGCCATTGCCGGCATTCATATGCCCGCCAAAAACCCCTAGAGCGTGCGCGCCGGCGGCCAAATTCACTTCGCCAAGAGCGCTTCAACTTCTTTGAGATAAGGCATCGATGGCGCAGTCCCAGGCCGGGTCACCGATATGCCCGCCACGGCACTGCCAAACAACGCCGCTTTCTCAGGTGTCTCGCCCCGCGCCAAGGCCGCAGCAAACCCGCCGTTAAACGCATCGCCAGCGCCTGTGGTGTCAATCACTTTGCCCGCATTGAAAATCGGAATGTGCAGGCTTTGCTTTGCGTCATGCAACAATGAACCTTGCCCACCCAAAGTAATCAAAGCACAGCCAACACCTTTGGCCAGCAACACATCCGCTGCCTTGCGGGCTGAGGCCAGATCCGTCACCGCAACCCCCGTGAGCATCGAGGCCTCGCTCTCATTGGGCGTCGCGTAGTCACAGTAGTGATAGATCGCATCATCCAGTACCGCCGCCGGTGCGGGATTAAAGATCGTGATCGCCCCTGCTGCCTTCGCCACTTTGAGCGCATGAACCGCCACGGCTAGGGGCGTTTCCAATTGCGTCATGAAAACCGCACAGGATGAAAGCACATCATTGGCCGCGTTCACATCCGCAATGCCCACCTGCCCCGCAGCACCGGGCACCACGATGATCGCATTGGCGCCTGTGCCTTCTTCCAGAAAAATATAGGCCGCACCCGTCGAATGCTTCTCATCCTGCGGCACACGCGTGGCAATTCCTTCCTTGGCATACATGGCCAGGGCCACATCGCCGAAAGCATCCTTGCCAACTTTGGAAATGAATGTCACCTTGGCGCCAGCCCGCGCCGCAGCGACCGATTGGTTGGAGCCTTTGCCACCGGGCCCCATGGCAAAACGCGAGCCGAGCAATGTCTCCCCCATCACAGGCTGGCGCTGCGCTGTGAAAGCGAGATCAGCCGCATAAATCCCCAAGATCGCAACGCCAGATTTGGTCATGGCTTAAAACGTCTGTGCGGGGTCAATCACCCCCATCTTGAATATGAAACAACCATAAAACCGCCGCTCGTGGGTTTGGATGATAGCAAAAGACTTTTTGGCCTTTTCATAAAATGCAAAACGCTCCACCCCAACAAGTTTGAATTTGCCGCCTTCTGCAAAATCAATCTCTTTCTGCACTTCGGCATGAACGGGTAAAATCTCATTGGGCTTGCCCATCACTTCCATCCGCGAAGCAGCATCATCGACAAAAGTGTCGAGCGGAAATTGCGATAAAACAGCCCGCACCACCGTCGGCATATCCGCATCAATGCGCAATGTCCGCCCAAAGGTGGTTTCGCGCGCAATGGCGTCAGACGGAAAATTCGTATCGGCAATCACCAGATCATTGCCATGCCCCATCTGCCGCAGCGCATAAAGCACATCGGCATTGAGCAAAGGATGGATTGCTTTAAGCATGTTTCTCTCCCATTTTTTCGGGCAGACTATCGAGCCTTCATCATCGCGTCAAACTACGATAGAAGAGTGCGACCATCTGATTTGCGAGGAACCCCCATGCGCATCGAAGCTATCTCCCCCGGCCTTAACCCACCCAAGGAAATCAACGTGATCGTTGAGGTGCCCGTGGGCGGTGAACCGATCAAATATGAAATGGACAAAGAGGCCGGAACGCTGGTGGTGGACCGGTTTCTCTATACCTCGATGCGCTATCCCGGAAACTATGGCTTTATTCCTCACACGCTCTCCGGTGATGGCGATCCCGTCGATGTGCTCATCGCCAACCAGCGCGGCATCGTGCCGGGCGCTGTTGTCGCCTGCCGCCCCGTGGGTGTTTTGAAAATGGAGGACGAAGCAGGCGGAGACGAGAAGATCATCGCCGTGCCTGTGCCCCGTCTTACGCGGCGTTATGAAAACGTCCACAACTATCTCGATCTGCCGGACATCACGGTCAAACAGATCGAACATTTCTTCGAGCACTACAAAGATCTGGAGCCCGGCAAATGGGTCAAAATGCTCGGCTGGGGCAATGCCATCGAAGCCGAAAATCTCATTCTGGAAGGCTTGGAACGCGCCAAATTCAAAAAGTAATTTGTTAACCATAGTTAACACTTTACTAACAACCTGTGCCATTGCAGGATGAACCCGATGCGACGTTTTAGCGAATTGGGTTTGTCATGCGTAAGATTGGGAAATGGAAAATGGCAGCGGCTGTTGCAGCGGTTCTGCTCACGTCAACGGCGGCAAATGCCGCTGGTGCTTATGTAACCTGTGATCAATTGGCCACGACCGCTGCTGATCTCGCCACCAAAGACATCATGCAGCCTGCTGGTGAATTTGAGGGCACAGCACCGGGCAAGGTTCTCGTCATTGCGGGCGGCAGCAAGTTCTACATGCCCGCCCGTCAGGTCGATGACCGCACCCTCGCGGTAAAATCGGTTTGGCAGCGGATGCGCGATTGGAACTATGCTTATGCTGACGCCTTCTGGCGCTGCCGCCACGCCGATACACTGACGCTACAAGTTCAGAAGTAAGGATTCAATGCGCCCGTGAAATGCAAAATGCGACGGCTTCAGTCAGCGCTTCTTTCCACGGGCTTTCTGGAAAAATCGCCAGTGCATCACATGCCATATCACCATAGTGCCGCGCCCGTTCAATCGTATCTGAAAGCGCGCCATGGCGTTCCATCAACTTGGTGGCATAGGTGAGGTCATCACTTGTCTGATCACCCTTCTCCATCACACGTTGCCAAAAGCTACGTTCTTTCTCTTCGCCGCGCCGGAAAGCCAGCACAACAGGAAGGGTAATCTTGCGTTCACGGAAATCATCGCCAATGGCTTTGCCAAGGTCCGCCTGCCTGCCGGAATAATCCAAGGCATCATCAACCAGTTGAAACGCGATGCCTAAATTTCGGCCATAAGCCTCAAGCGCGTCTTGTTCCTTGCGCGGGCGACCTGCAATAACCCCACCCACCTTGGCCGCCGCCTGAAACAGCGCTGCGGTTTTGGCACCGACAACTTTGAGATATGAATCTTCCGTCGTCGAAGTATCCTGCGAGACCGAAAGCTGAAGCACTTCGCCCTCAGCAATCGTGCAAGCCGCGTCGGATAAGATGCGCAAACAATCAAGCGATCCGGTTTCCACCATCATCTTGAAGGCCTGGCCCAAAAGATAATCACCCACCAGCACAGAGGCCTGGTTTCCCCAAATCACGCGGGCCGCATCCTTGCCGCGCCGCATGTCACTTTCATCAACCACATCATCATGCAGCAACGTCGCCGTGTGCATGAATTCAACTGACATGGCCAGTTTCAAATGGTGCAAACCCGCATAGCCGCACATGCGCGCCGCAGCGACAGTCAACATTGGGCGAATGCGTTTGCCGCCAGAGTTGATCAAATGTCCTGCAAGTTCAGGAATCAACTCCACATGGCTCTGCGCTTTTTCAAGAATGAACTCATTGACCAAAGCCATATCGGCCGCCGTGAGTTGAACTAGATTGTCCAAATTGGCTTTTGGCCGCTCGCCGCTTCCGTCAAATGCAATGACTACGCCCATGAGGTCCTCTTTCAGGGTGTCACTATGCTCTGCCGCCGAAACGTTCCGAAGGTGGCGCATTGCCGCTGGCAATAAAGCCAGCACTTCGGTAACGTTTCCCTAACCATAGGTGTATAGTTTGGGAACATGCAATTGGCCACAGAACTCAACCCAGACCTGCAAATCCGCATGCAACCCATAGCGGCTATCCCGACTTCGATGACTGATGACGCCTTTCTGGGCGGCAGATTACAAATTCTCCAACCCGAAAGAGGCTATCGCGCTGGCATCGACGCGGTGTTCCTTGCAGCCTGCATTCCAGCCAAAGATGGCGAGACTATTTTTGAAGCAGGCATTGGCGCGGGCGTGGCCTCGCTTTGCCTCCTGTCACGCAACCCGTCACTGCACATCACAGGCATAGAGGCTTCAACCCGCTATGCTGTGCTATGCGAACAAAATGCCAAGCGCAATAATTTTGGCAATGCCCTTCGCGTCTTCCACACGGACGTGAAAGAGGCCATGCGCCGGGATCTAGCCAACATGCCCGAACATGGCTCGTTCTCTCATGCCTTTGCCAATCCGCCGTTTTTTGATGAGGGCAAGGTGACGGCCTCACCCAGCGTTCTGAAAGCCCAGGCCCATGCCTTTGGGCCGGATGATTTGGAAACCTGGATCAAGCTTTTGCATTCGATGGTCGTTCTGCGGGGCTCAGTCACTTTGATCCACCGTGCTGAAACCTTGGGCAAACTCCTCGCCGCAATGGAGCCGAAGTTCGGCGATATTCGCGTAGCCCCGCTTTATGCTCGCGATGGCTCGGCCGCATCGCGCGTCATCGTTCAGGGCGTCAAAGGTTCGCGAGCGCCTATGCAGCTTTTGCCCGGCCTCATCTTGCACAATGAAGACAATAGTTTCACCCCAGATGCAGAGGCGGTGTTGCGTGAAGGCGCAACCTGGCGCTTGCGCTAGGCTTGCACAGCGCCTGTTGGCACCCTATCTGTAGCCAATGTTCAAACGATTGAAGCGCCTGTTCGGCAAATCCAGCCCCATCATAAATGTCATCCGCCTTGAAGGCACCATTGCGTCTGGCCGTGGCCCATCGGCCGCCCTGAACGCCAGAGGGCTGGAAACCCAACTCAGGAAAGCCTTCAAGAAAGGCACCACGGCTGTGGCGCTGGCCATCAACTGCCCGGGCGGCTCGCCTGTGCAGTCTGCCTTGATCGGCAGCCGCATTCGGCAGCTGGCGGACGAAAACCACATCCCCGTCATCGCCTTCTGTGAAGATGTTGCGGCCTCTGGCGGCTATTGGCTGGCCTGTGCTGCTGATGAAATCTACGCCGACGAAAATTCCATCATCGGCTCTATTGGCGTCATCGCGGGCAGTTTTGGCGCGCCAAAAGCCTTGGCCAAGTTAGGAATTGAGCGCCGGGTTTACACCGCAGGCAATTCCAAAAGCACCAATGATCCCTTCAAGCCTGAAAACCCGAAAGACATTGCCAAGCTCAAACTGATGCTCGCCGAAATTCATGAGAGCTTCAAAGCCATGGTCCGCACCCGCCGCGCCGGAAAGTTGAAAGCCAAAGAGCAAGATTTGTTCGACGGCAGTTTCTGGACGGGCCGCAAAGCGCTCAGTCTCGGCCTCATCGACGCCATAGGCCACCGCGACGCTGTTCTCAAAGCCAAATTCGGTGACAAACTGGACATAAATGAAATGTCACCCACCAAGGGCTTTGGGGCGCGACTTTTAGGCATGGGCAGCCGCCATGCTTTGGCCACAGATTTTGTCGACGCTGTTTTAACGACGGCTGAAACACGTGCCTTGTGGCAGCGTTTCGGATTGTGATAGATTGATCGCAAGAGGAGTGGCAAATGGGTTTCATTCGTAACATATTGATGCTGAGCATCGGCTATCTGGCGATTAAGACGCTGAAACGCGCCATCGAGAACGCTGAGGCGCAACGCGTGAAGGTCAAAGCCAAGGCTGAAGAAGCCGTGGCCAAAATGCCGCGCTTGAAGCTTGATCCCATCACCGGGGTCTATAAGCCCGAAGCGTGACCAAAAACGTTGAGGCGCGGCTGGCCGAAGTCTATCACGCCGCCTCTCCCACCGAACTTTCCAAAACCTATGACGATTGGGCCGCCAGCTATGATGCAGACATGCTGGCCATGGGCTATGCCCACCCCGCCGTCATCTGCGGCCTTACCTCGCGCTATGTGACCGACCTCACAGCACCCATTCTCGATGCTGGCGTGGGCACGGGCAATATCGGCAAACTTCTTTCCATTCTGGGTTTCAGCAATCTTCATGGGATCGACATGTCAGAAGGCATGTTGGCCAAAGCAAAAGCCCATGGCGTCTATCGGGGCCTGCATCATGGCGTCTTGGGCGAGGCGCTGGATTTCCCCTCAGCGCATTTCGCCACAATCGTTTCCACCGGAACTTTCACCACAGGCCATGCGCCCGCGTCTGGCTTTGATGAATTGGTGCGCATCTTGAAACCAAAAGGCCATTTGATTTTCACTGTGGGCGAAACCGTTTGGACCACCTCGGGCTTTGGCGAAAAGCTGGAGAACCTCTGCCGCGCCGGAAGCCTCAGCCACGTTTGGCAAAGTGAAATCTACCACCCCATGCCGCACTCCAAAACTGAAAGCAGCTTCCAAGCCCGCGTGCACGTCTACAAGCGCCCTTGACCCCTCGCATCGCCACCTCTAATTCCCGCTCATGACCCTTGAACCCACCAAAGCCTTTCAAGACCTGATCCTCACACTGCACAACTATTGGGCGGCACAGGGCTGCGTCATTCTCCAGCCCTATGACATGGAAGTGGGCGCAGGTACGTTTCACCCGGCCACCACGTTGCGCTCGATCGGGCCGAAGCCCTGGGCTGCCGCCTATGTACAGCCCTCGCGCCGCCCGAAGGATGGGCGCTATGGCGAGAACCCCAACCGCTTGCAGCACTATTATCAATATCAAGTGATTATGAAGCCAAGCCCGCCCAATTTGCAGGAGCTCTATCTGGGATCACTCGCAGCCATCGGTTTGGACCCGCAACTTCATGACATACGTTTTGTTGAAGACGATTGGGAAAGCCCCACACTGGGGGCCTGGGGCCTCGGCTGGGAAGTCTGGTGCGATGGCATGGAAGTGTCACAGTACACTTATTTCCAGCAGGTGGGCGGGCTAGATTGCAATCCTGTGTCAGGCGAACTCACCTACGGCCTCGAACGCCTCGCTATGTATGTGCAAAATGTCGACAATGTTTATGACCTGAACTTCAATGGCCAGGAAGGTGTTCGCAAAATTACCTACGGCGATGTCTTCTTGCAGGCCGAACAGGAATACAGCCGCTTCAACTTTGAACATGCCAACACTGAAATCCTCTTGCAGCATTTCAAGGACGCCGAGCAGGAATGCGCTGCCTTGTTGAAGGCAGGCGAGAAAGAACACAAGCACGAGCTCGCCCTGCCCGCCTATGATCAATGCATCAAAGCCAGCCACGCCTTCAATCTGCTCGACGCACGCGGCGTGATCTCGGTGACGGAGCGGCAAGCCTATATCCTGCGGGTGCGTGATCTGGCCAAGGCCTGCTGCCTCGCTTGGACAAAAACAGCGGGTGGCGCGGCAGCCTGACCCCTATACTGCGGCCTCTTTTTATGTAATTCTCTGTGTTACAATTCATAGGGAGAAGTCATGAAGGGTCACATCGCGGGCAAAGCGCCCATGCCAATCAACGTCGAAGCAGGCAAGGAATATTATTGGTGCGCCTGCGGCCAATCCAAGAACCAGCCCTTCTGCGATGGCAGCCACAAGAAGGAAGGCAAGTTCAGCCCTGTTGCTTGGAAGGCCGAAGAATCCGGCGAGAAGTGGTTCTGCGCCTGCAAGCAAACCGCTGGCCAACCCTTCTGCGACGGCAGCCACAAGAAACTGGCCTAGCCTTTTCACATTCCATCTAAATTCGTCGCCCCAGCGAAGGCGGGGGCTGTCATGACGGGTTGAGGGTTTTGCAAAATCCCCCTCCCCTTTCAAGATGACAAGCTCGCATGGCGCTGGTAATCGGCACCCATGTCTGAACTCTTGATCGAACTTTTCTCCGAAGAAATCCCCGCCCGCATGCAAGTGAAGGCGGCGGAAGATCTGCGTGGCCTCATCACCAATGGCTTGGTGGAAGCAGGCCTCACCTATGAAGGTGCACGCCAGCACGCCACGCCACGCCGTTTGGTGCTTTCAGTGGAAGGCCTCGCCGACAAAGCGAAGGACGTGAGCGAAGAACGCAAGGGCCCCCGCGTGGACGCGCCGCAAGCCGCCATTGACGGCTTCCTGAAATCAACCGGCCTGTCGCTTGAGCAACTCACCAAGCAGGATGACAAGAAGGGCCAGTTCTACATGGCCACCATCAAGAAGCCAGGCCGCGCCACCACAGATGTGGTCGCTGAAATCCTGCCAACTGCAATCCGCAATTTCCCTTGGCCGAAATCCATGCGCTGGGGCTCAGGCACCTTGCGCTGGGTGCGCCCGCTGCAATCCATCATCTGCACGTTTGATGGCGAAGTGGTGCCTCTCGAAGTGGATGGCATCAAAAGCGGTAACACCACGCGCGGCCACCGTTTCCTTTCATCCGGTGAAGTGAGCGTGAAGCGTTATGACGACTATGACATGGCCTTGGCCAAGCGCCACGTGATTGTCGATGAAAAGGCCCGCATGGAAGCCATTCGCCATGACGCGAAGAACTTGGCATTGGCGCAAGGCTTGGAACTGATCGAGGATGAAGCGCTGCTCAAGGAAGTTGCGGGCCTTGTCGAATGGCCCGTGGCGTTGATGGGCGCATTCGATGAAGCCTTCCTCAGCGTTCCGCCAGAAGTGATCATCACCACCATCAAGAACAACCAGAAATGCTTCTGCCTCAAAGACAAAGACGGCAAGCTGGCCAACAAATATATTCTGGTGTCGAACCAGATCGCCTCAGACGGCGGCAATGAAATCATCCGTGGCAACAACAAGGTGATCGCCGCGCGCTTGAGCGATGCCAAGTTCTTCTGGGATCAGGACCGCAAGACCAAACTGGAAGATTTGTCGCCGAAGCTGGATAAGATCACCTTCCACGCCAAGCTGGGCAGCCAAGGTGAGCGTGTGAAGCGGATCGAGGCGCTAGCCGGCGAAATCGCCAAGACAATTGGTGCCAATGTCGCCAAGGCGCAATTGGCCGCCAGCCTCTGCAAGGCCGATCTGGTCACAGCCATGGTGGGCGAGTTCCCCGAACTGCAAGGCCAAATGGGCCGTTATTACGCGCTCGATCAAGGCATCGACGCCGAAGTAGCCGACGCCGTCCGCGACCACTACAAGCCGCAAGGACCAAGCGATTCCATTCCGGTTTCCAAAGTCGGCCAAGCCGTGGCACTGGCGGACAAGCTGGATACGTTGGTTG
>JAYWAB010000028.1:0-3982 GCA_043782835.1 Aestuariivirga sp. | reverse complement strand
GGACCCAGACGCGATTGATGGCGGTGGCGGCATTGATGAAGCCAAGCTGCCGCGCGACGGTGCCAATGGCTGCAAACCCGTCTATCCCCATTCTTTCCTGCGCGTGAATACCGTGTTTGAAGTGATCAAGGCCGCCGGAATGCGCACCGCCTGGTCTGACAAGCATCCAGCCTATGAACTGGTCAACGGTCCCTCGGGCAAGGGCGTCGATGATCTCTTCGTGCCCGAAATCAATTCCAAGGGCGACATCACCGCCAAGGCCGCAACCACTGCCGCCTATGACGACACCAAAGTGGCCGCCATCATCAATGAGATCGACGGCAAGTCTCACGACGGCAAGGACGGTGCTGGCGTACCTGCGATTTTCGGCATGAACTTCCAGGCCGTCAGCGTGGGCGAAAAAACCACAGGCTACACCGATGCCAAAGGAACACCTTCGCCAGACTTGGCCGAAGCCTTGAAGCACACGGATGCCTCGATCGGCAAAATGTTGGCTGAGCTTCAGGCCAAGGGTCTGGACAAAGACACACTGGTGATCCTGTCCGCCAAGCATGGCCAATCTGCCATCGATCCAGCAGCTAAAAAGATCGTTGATAAAAAAATGATCCCGGCTGCTTTGGACAGCGTTGCAAAAGACCTGGGCGCGCAAGTCACGATGGATTCGGTGGCCCTGATATGGCTCGCTGATCAGTCAAAAACCGCTGATGCTGTCAAAGCCATTGCCGCCATCAAAGAAAAAGGTGCCATCACCGAAGTCTATGATGCCGCAAAAATCAGTGTCGTGTTTGGCGATGCCAGCAAAGACAGCCGCGTGCCCGACATCGCCGTGCTGCCGGTGAATGGCGTCATCTACACCAAGCCCACCGCCACCAAACTTGCCGAACATGGCGGCTTTGGAGAAGACGATACGCATGTGGCCCTATTGCTTTCCAACCCGGCCTTCGCCGCAGCCGAAGTGAAAGACCCAGTGACCAACATGCAAGTGGCCCCCACAATCCTCGCAGCGCTGGGCCTCGATCCGATGGCCCTGCAAGCCGTAAAAGCCGAAGGCACAAAAGTTCTGCCAGTGGCAGGATTGACGAACTAAGCAGCAAGTCCTCTCCCGCAAAGAAGCGGGAGAGGACAATCTCACCCTCAACTCCCTCCCCTTGAGGGAGAGGGGTCGCTCAGAATGAACCACAAGCCCGCGATCATCTCGCGGGCTTCGTCATTTCTGCGGATAAATTTCTTCCGGTCGTCCCAGCAGCGTAAACCCGCGTTTGTTGCCATAACGCCGGAAATACGCGCCAATGAAATTCTCCTCAGGGACATATCCAACGTTTTCTAAAAATCGACTGTCCTGTGAATTATCGCGGCTGTCACCAAGTACAAAATAATGTCCGGGAGGAACCAAAAACTCTTCGGTGTTATCTGTCGACATTGTGTCATTGATTTCAGCGATGACATAGGACCGCCCGCTGGGCAGCGTCTCCCTGTAAAACTGTAGCTGAGGCGTGTTCAGATCTGCGGGAACTTGAACATTGTCGACCGCCACGCGTTGAATGAGATCGCCATTCAGATACAACCTCCCCATCCTCAACTGCACACGGTCCCCGGGCAGTCCGATTACCCGCTTGACATATCTGACACGCAGATCCTTGGGATATTTAAATACGGCTATATCACCACGAGCCGGATGGCCGCCAAAGTGATACGCAAGTTTGTTAGCAATAAACATGTCACCCGGCATAAGGCTAGGTACATTGCTTTCTGAGGGCACATCAAATGTTTCAAATAAAAAGAGGCGCGCCAAAACAAGAAGAATTGCGCCCGGCAAGATAAACGCAAAAATCAGAGCCGTAATTTTCCATTTTCGCGGTCGCTTCTCACTTGCATCAACCATCTCATCCCCCAAACAAAAAGGCCAGCTTCACGCTGGCCGTTTGTAGGATTTGATTAGCGTGGTGTCAAAGCCCCGCCTGAATCCCCTTCAGATAATCCAGCGCCTCATTGGCCTTGCGCCGGGCTTCATCATCTTTCGCAGCGCTCACTTCGGCCTCCGCTGATGCAACCTGCTCAGCCATCGCAGCCGCGTTCAAATCACCTGACGCAATGGCAGTTTCAGCAAGCACCGTCAGCCCCTGCGGGTTCACTTCCGCAAAGCCGCCACGCACAAAAATTTTTTCGGTTTGTCCGCCGTCTTTGGCCACCACAACAAAGCCCGGGCGCAGCGTCGAAAGCAGCGGCGCGTGGCCAACAAATATGCCCATCTCGCCTTCGCTGCCGGGCAGCGTCACGGACGTGACATCACCTGAGAACAGGAGTTTCGCGGGGGAGACAAGTTCGAAGTGTAGAGCCATAACAAGTTTACTCTCTTTATTTCGTCATCCCCGCGAAGGCGGGGATCTGCGTTAAACTAAACAGAGATTCCCACCGTCGCGGGAATGACAGTTTATCGATAGATTACGCCGCTTCCGCCGCCATCTTCTTGGCCTTTTCGATGGCTTCTTCGATCGAACCCACCATGTAGAAAGCCGACTCAGGCAAATGATCATAGGCACCATCGCAGAGGCCCTTGAAGCCCTTGATCGTGTCGGCCAGTGGTACCAATTTGCCGGGCGTTCCGGTGAAAACTTCGGCCACAAAGAACGGTTGGCTCATAAAGCGTTCAATCTTGCGGGCCCGCGCCACGGCAATCTTGTCGTCTTCGGAAAGCTCGTCCATGCCGAGAATGGCAATGATGTCTTGCAGGGCCTTATAGCGTTGCAGAACTTGCTGCACGCGCCGCGCCGTTTGATAATGCTCGTCACCAATAATGCGAGCATCCATCATGCGCGAGGTGGAATCCAGTGGATCCACAGCTGGGTAAATGCCTTTTTCAGCAATCGAGCGTGATAGTGTGGTGGTTGCGTCCAAATGCGCGAAGGAAGTTGCAGGGGCAGGGTCGGTCAAATCGTCGGCTGGAACGTAAATCGCCTGAACCGAAGTAATCGAACCTTTTTGCGTGGTGGTGATGCGCTCCTGCATGGTGCCCATGTCGGTGGCCAATGTCGGCTGATAACCTACGGCGGAAGGAATGCGGCCCAAGAGGGCGGACACTTCTGAGCCAGCTTGCGTGAAGCGGAAAATATTATCGACGAAGAACAAAACGTCCTGGCCTTCATCGCGGAAATGCTCGGCAACCGTGAGGCCCGAAAGTGCCACGCGCATACGCGCACCCGGAGGTTCATTCATCTGGCCGTACACAAGTGCAGCTTTGGAGCCTTCGCCGCCGCCCTTCTTGTTGACGCCAGATTCAATCATTTCATGATAAAGATCGTTGCCTTCGCGCGTCCGCTCGCCAACACCGGCGAACACGGAATAACCACCATGGGCTTTCGCGACGTTGTTGATGAGTTCCATGATCAGCACGGTCTTGCCCACGCCAGCGCCACCGAAGAGGCCGATCTTGCCGCCCTTGGCGTAAGGCGCGAGAAGGTCCACCACCTTGATGCCGGTCACCAGAATTTCAGCTTCGGTGGATTGCTCCACAAATTCCGGCGCGTTCTGGTGAATGGCGCGCGTCAGCTTGGTCTTCATCGGGCCGGCTTCATCAACCGGCTCGCCGATCACATTCATGATGCGGCCCAAAGTTTCAGGCCCAACCGGCATCATAATAGGCGTTCCAATGTCGCGCACCTCTTGGCCGCGAACCAGGCCTTCCGTAGCGTCCATGGCAATGGTGCGCACCGTGCTTTCGCCCAGATGCTGTGCCACTTCGAGAACCAGTCGGTTGCCACCATTGGTGGTTTCGAGTGCGTTCAGAATCTGCGGCAACTCGCCATCAAACTGAACGTCCACCACAGCGCCGGTCACCTGCGTGACGCGGCCTACGATGCCGGATAATTTGGAAGCAGCTTTTTTCGCCATGATGCGGTTCCTTCTAAAGTCTTACAGCGCTTCCGCGCCGGAAATGATTTCGATGAGTTCTTTGGTAATCTGGGCTTGGCGCTGACGATTATAT
>JAYWAB010000027.1:0-6511 GCA_043782835.1 Aestuariivirga sp. | reverse complement strand
AGCGCTGGAAAAGAAACAAGCCGAAGCCGAAGCACAGTCGGGCAGCAATATGATGGAAGAGGCAGTCACCGAAGCGCACATTGGCCAAGTCGTCTCGCGTTGGACGGGCATTCCCGTTGATAAAATGTTGGCGGGCGAACGTGATCGTTTGTTGCAGATGGAAACAGAACTGGGCCGCCGTGTGGTGGGCCAGGCCGAAGCCGTTGAAGCCGTGGCCACCGCCGTGCGCCGCGCCCGCGCCGGCTTGCAAGACCCCAACCGCCCCATCGGCTCATTTCTCTTCTTGGGCCCAACAGGTGTTGGCAAAACCGAACTCACCAAGGCGCTTGCGTCCTATCTCTTTGACGATGAACACGCATTGCTGCGCATGGACATGAGCGAATATATGGAAAAGCATTCGGTCAGCCGCCTGATCGGCGCACCTCCGGGCTATGTGGGCTATGATGAAGGCGGTGCGCTCACCGAAGCCGTCCGCCGCAGGCCCTATCAGGTTGTGCTCTTTGACGAAGTTGAGAAAGCTCATCCCGATGTCTTCAACGTGTTGTTGCAAGTTCTCGATGATGGCCGCCTGACCGACGGG
The DNA here is from genome assembly GCA_043782835.1 of Aestuariivirga sp. Taxonomy (GTDB): domain Bacteria; phylum Pseudomonadota; class Alphaproteobacteria; order Rhizobiales; family Aestuariivirgaceae; genus Aestuariivirga. Next base: position 5,931 of record JAYWAB010000027.1, on the reverse strand, counting down.
CAGGGTCGCACGGTGGATTTCAAGAACTGCTTGATCATTATGACATCAAATCTCGGTTCCGAATTCCTAGTGAACTTGACCGAGGCGCAAGATGTTGAAGAAGTGCGCGAGCAGGTGATGGGCGTGGTGAAGCAGGCCTTCCGCCCCGAATTCCTCAATCGTCTGGATGACATCATCCTGTTCCACCGCTTAAAACGCGCCAATATGAGTGCCATTGTGGATATTCAAATGGAGCGCCTGAAGAAACTGGTAGCTGAGCGCAAGATCGAGATCGAACTCTCAGATGCAGCGCGAACGCTGCTGGCCGATAAAGGCTACGATCCAGCTTATGGTGCGCGGCCCCTGAAGCGGGTCATCCAGAAAAGCGTGCAAGACCCGCTGGCCGAAGAAATTCTGGCAGGCGATGTCAAAGACGGTGACACCGTGAAAGTGGACGTGAAAGATGGGCTCTTCACGATCAATGGCAAGTTGGCGGGCGCACCAAGAGCGCCTGCGCCGAAGACGGTGCATTAACATGCCCCCTTCATCCTCCCCCAGAAAGGGAGGATGAGAGAATAGCCGCTCTCCACAGCCGTTGATTAATCTGCTACTGGTTGCTCATGCCCCAAGCCCTGCTCAAACTCGATTTCAACGGCCACCGCCTCGGCGCGGGCAAAATAACTTTGCTCGAACACATCGCCCAAACGGGTTCCATCTCACAAGCCGCCAAGAAAATGAAAATGTCTTACCGCCGCGCCTGGTTGTTGATTGATGAGTTGAACCACATGTTTGAAAAGCCTTGTGTGGAAACAGCAGCGGGTGGTGCGGGCGGCGGTGGCGCGAAAGTCACAGATTTTGGCCACAAGGTGATTGATTGCTTTCAAGCCTTGGAAAAAACGGTCGCCAGGGAAAGCGAAGCCGCCTTCAAATTTTTGAAATAATTTTCCGGCGTTTAAGGCGACGGCTGAAAACATCGGCGAGCAGCAATGCACCCACGGCCAGAGCAATGGAAATCCAAATCAGCCGCGTGGCTGCGGCATCGCCATTTGGCGTTTGCAGCAGAGAATAAATCGCCAGCGCCAGTGTCTGTGTCTCGCTCGGGATATTTGAAACAAAAGTGATGGTGGCACCAAACTCACCCAGCGACTTCACAAAGCCCAGCACAGCCGCTGCAATAATGCCCGGTGCAGCCAAGGGCAGGGTGATCGTAAAAAACTGCTGCCAGCGCGTGGCCCCCAAATCATGCGCGGCTTCTTCAAGCTCAGTATCCGCCAATTCAAACGCCACGCGAATGGGTTGCACCATGATGGGCAGCGCCATCACGCCTGCGGCCAAGGCAGCACCGGTCCATTTGAACGCGATGGTGAGGCCCAGCCAATCATAGAGTGGCGCGCCAATATAACCCTTGCGCCCGAAGGCTTCGAGCAAGAGATAGCCAGTGACGACGGGTGGCAAGAGCAGCGGCAAATGCACCAGCGTCGAAAGCGCGGCCTTGCCCCAGAAGTCCCTCCGCGCCAAAATATGCGCCAGCCAAACCGCCAGCGGCAAACAAAACAAGGTGGCCAGTAATGCCACCTTGAAGCTGAGCCAGACGACTGTTTGTTCTTCTGCTGTCATTTCACCAGTGTAAATCCATCTTTCTTAAAGATAGCCTGTGCATCAGCCGATTGTAAAAAATCTACAAAACCCTTGGTATCAGGATTGGCCGAAGCTGCGATAACCGCCGCCGGATAGAGAATGGGCGCATGGCTGGCTTCGGGAAACACCGCCGCAACCTCCACTTTCGGTTCAGCCAAAACATCGCTGCCATAAACCACGCCAAGTTTGGCTTCGCCCTTGGCCACCAAAGCCAAAGCGCTGCGCACATTGTCTTGCATCACCACATGCGGCTCAAGCGCTGCCCATTCGCCAAGCTTGTCAAACGCCGCCTTGGCATATTTGCCTGCAGGCACAGATTTGATATCCGCCAGCGCCAACTTGCCGTCGCCCAAAGCATCAGCGATCGCCCCAAGCTTCACATCAATCTTGGCATCCTTGGCTTTCACCAAAACCAATGTGTTGCCCGCAATGTCGTGGCGCGTATCAGGCTTGATCAGCTGTTTTCCGGCCAACTCATCCATCCATGTTTCATCGGCGGAAATGAAAACATCGGCAGGCGCCGCCGCTTCAATCTGCTTGGCCAGCGTTGCGGTAGAACCATAATTGGCCGCAATACCAGTGCCAGTCTTAGCCCTATAGACCGCACCAATTTCGTCGAGCGCGCCCTTCATGCTGGCCGCCGCAAAAACGTTGATGTCTGCGGCTTGTGCTGAAGAGATGGAGAGAGCGAAGGCGGCGATGGGGAGCGGATTTTTCATGATATTCTCCGTTATATTCATAAAAATATAGCGAATCTAGCGCTAAGTCAAACTCTGGACATTTGCTGTGGTTTGGCCGTTAACTGTGAGTCCGTTGGGCCAATCTGTGTTCTTCGACAGGAGACGGGGAATGGTAGAGGTTTTTAATATCGTTGGGCGCCGGGATTTTGTCTTGGTGGACTTTCAATGGGCGCGTGACTTTTCTATAGGGGCCTCTCAATCAGTCGAGTCCACCATTGTGTTGGAAAAGGGTTGGACTTTATTCAGCTTCGATTTTGAAAAGTCCTTGGCGATTATTCTGGATGTGGGCGAGGCTTGCAATCCTGCCCTTGTTCCCTTCAGTTATTTTGAGCAAGCGCAAAAGGCGAGGCGACTGATCGCGCTACCATTTGTGGATTTTCTCGATCTCGCTTCTCAAATTTCGGATCATAAAAAATGGGTTCAGATTTTCAACATGGGCCATTGTGGCTCCACACTTTTGCACAACGTCTTCAATAAGGTTCCCAATGTGTGGTGTATTTCAGAGCCAAATTTCCTCTTTGATCTGGCCATGAAACGTTTTGATGTTGACCCAGAACTCACCAAAAAACTGATGGTAGCATCGTTCAAATTTCTGTCGTTGTTTCCGGGCGCGCGCGAAGCGCAAACACACGTCGTAAAACATTTCAGCCAAACCAATACGCAAATCAAACTAGCACATGAAGCGGTGCAGTCTTCAATTAATTTGTTTATGTATCGCGATGGCAAGAGTTGGCCAAACTCGATCTATGGATTTGCCCAAAGGATTGCAGGCGCGAAAATGCAAATTCCCCAGGAAATACGCCCATTCGTGTGGTGGATCATGTCGGGCAATAAGCCTGCAAGCGAGCATGATGGCATTTTGGACTTGAATGCGGAAATCGTCACCTATGACCGCATCGCTGCTCTCGTGTGGTTTATCCATGTCAAAGATTATTTGCAGGCATGCGATGACGCAGTGCCGCTCAGCTGCGTGCGTTACAATGAATTGACGGACGATCGCGTAAAACTAATCAAACGTATTTTGGATTGCTGCGGATTAGACTCAGGCTTTGCAGCCGACACGTTGGTTGCCTTTGATTCCGATTCGCATCAGGGAACTATTACTTCCCATGATATTAAAGTAGAAAAATTCACCGAAGCAAACTATCGGCGCGCTGCCGAGATTTATGCCAATCCCAAGATTAATCTCGATCCTAACATTCGATTACCCAATAGTCTGGCTTGATTTGGATTACTGATTATTAGCCTGCACAACCTCAGCTGCTGATGGCGCTTTTTCCATCATGGCGACGATCTTTTCTTTCAGGCCCCGGAAGGCCATCAGGTCTTTGCCAGAAAGTTGCCGTCCGCCCGTGGCGCGCACTGTCATCGGGTTAACCGCCTTATCATCAACGCGGACTTCAAAATGCAAATGCGGGCCGGTTGAGCGGCCTGTAGAACCAACATAACCAATCACTTGGCCTTGATTCACATGCACACCTTCATGAATGCCAGCCGCAAAGCGGCTCATATGGGCATAGAATGTCGAATAATGGTCATTGTGCGTGATCTCAATCGCGTTGCCATAACCGCTCTCGCGGCCCGCCTGCGCAATTTCGCCGGCACCAGCCGCGTGGATGGGCGTGCCTGAAGCCGCACCGAAGTCTACGCCCGTATGCATCTTTGAATAACCGAGCAGCGGGTGGATGCGAACGCCGAATCCAGATGTGAGATGGGCACCTGAAACAGGCGTTTTCAACAACGCACGAGAGGCAGACCGCCCCGTCTCATCAAAATAATCAGTCAACCCGTCAGCTGTTGTGTAGCGAAAGAATGTCCGCTGTTCGCCATCGATCACCAGCCGCGCCATATGCAGCACTTTACGCTTGGCCGATGAGCCAGAAAGCGGGTTGCCATAAAACAGTTCAAACGTATCCGCAGCACCCACCTGGCGCTGGAAGTCAACGTCATAGGAAAACACATGGGTAAATTCGGCGGTGATATAGTCTGGGATCTTTTTGTCTTGTGCCGTCGCATAAAGGCTCGCACCCACTTTGCTCAAGCTGTGAAACTGGGTCGCCACCACGGGCTTTTCAGCCACTTGGGATTTAGGTTCTTCGCCGGCATTTTCGAGTGAAGCGGTAAACTGGCCATCTTCATCGGCATCCACTGTCACAGTGCCCTTGCCGGCTTGGTCAAACGACAAAGACACAGGGAAGGTCACTTCCCGACCATAAAAATCGATCTGTCGATCAAAGGTCACATCAAACTTTGTTCCAGCTTTAATTTGGCTTGTGGGCAAAACCGGGTCAATGGCTGCCACCAAGGCTTCTGCCGCTGAATGTGGAACGCCGCGCTGTGCGAGTTCGGCTGCCAATGTCGTGCCGCCTTGCAGGGTAAAGCTCTCATCCACTGGTTCAGGTGGCGGGGTCTTGGTGATCGTGGTGATGTTCTCGCCTTCGCTAGCAGCAGATTGAATATCTGCATCCAAGACTTTGGTGTTCTCTTTGCTATAGGGCAATTCATTGGCGGTAATTTTGGGATAGGCAAAGCCACCATTGAGATCGCGCTCTGCCACCACGTCCTTATCCGCAACGGGGTTCTTGAGAGAAGGGATGTTCGCAGCCGTGCGAACCGCCGCATTGGCCAATTGTGGTGCGGCATTGTGCCCAAAGAGGCCCAGCGCCAATCCACCGACCAGCAAAGTACCGGCCACCCCGGCAATACACGTCGTTAACAGCCACCGGTGTTGCGTGCCTTCTTCAAGGAAAGATGTGTTGAGATCAAACGCCTCAACCTGCTGCTCGAGAGGCACCAAACGGCCCTGCTCGTCATGAGCAATCAGTTCCCTTTTATGCCGCGTACTGGTCAAAAGCACAAACTTCCTTACACATCATACTCATTTGGCCGTCCACCGCGAGTGCGCCGGACATTGCATCCCACCCCCGCCCCTGTCAACCTTTTCGGCCAAAGGGCTTTGGTCGTAGAATTGCCCGAAGCTCTCCCGGTCCAGACTGACACGCTGAGGGCGCACCGTAGAGGCCAGAGTCTGGGGCGCTTCCAAATTCCATCTTGCCCGTCATCCCTTGCGGAATTATTAACCATAACCATTCTTTTTCGCGTCGCCTCGGTCGCGCGTATTTTTTTGCCCGTTGGAAAGGTTCTCGCAACTGCGGGCAAAAATCACACTGAAATGTGATCTAACTGTCATTTTCTCACACAGGTCTGATGAGTCGGGCCAAGAAATGCATGTGTGCTGACAATAAAAATCAAGCTAAAACAACGCTTTAAAGAAAATCGAAAATAGTTCAAAAACTTTGTTGACTCGAAGCGAGTCCTGAACATATAAGCCGCGTTACTGAGGGCCGAGGCGCTGCGGTTAAGCGCTCCCGGCATCATGGAAATTCAAGAGCGATCGGCGCTTCCAGCCGGCCACCCTGAAAAGGGGAACCGGGCAAGGAACTGTCTGTCGCTTGTCGGAGCCGGAAGGTTCCCTGCTGTTTGACATTGTAAACGAAAGAAAGAGAAGCGCAGGCGGCTGTATCCTGGCGGTTCTGATGGGTAACCATCGGGACAACAGAAACATACGTCGTAT
>JAYWAB010000026.1:0-2143 GCA_043782835.1 Aestuariivirga sp. | reverse complement strand
AACATAATCAAGAAACGGCTTGCCACAGACTGGCAAAAGAGGTTTTGGTGTTGTCTTTGTAAGTTCTCCAAGGCGCGTGCCAAATCCACCAACCAGTATGACAGCCTGCCTTAAAGGATGAAAGTCCGCACCAGTCAAAATTCAAGCCTGCGGAAAAATGGCTTCTTCCACCAAGCCGCAAATGATGTGGGCAGCGGTGATGTGAATCTGTTGTATCATTGGAGGTTTGGTTGAAGGTGCATTAAGCAACAGATCGCAGAACGGGCCCATCGGCCCAGGTGTTTCACCAACAAAACCAACCGTCACAATCTCCTTTTCGCCGCAGGCCTTGAGTGCCGCGATAATATTAGCAGATTTGCCTGACGTGGAAATGCCAATGAAAACGTCGCCCGCTTTTCCAAGCCCCAAAATCTGCCTTTCAAACACCCGTTCAAAACCATAATCATTGCCAACGGCCAAAAGCGTGGAAGTGTCGGTGGTAAGCGCCAAACCGGCAAGGGGTGCCCGATCATAGTTCAGACGCGAAAGAAACTCTGCTGCCACATGTTGGGCATCTCCAGCACTGCCGCCATTTCCGGCCAGCATTACCTTGCCCCCAGCCCGCAATGATTTTTCAATAACCGCTGCAATGTCGCAACATTGTTGCGAAACGGTTGAGCCTTCATGGGCCGCCCGCATGACCGCAACCGATTCAGACAAATAATTTTTGGCGAAGGCAATTACCGCGGAATCCAAGACTCGCACCCCTTGAAACAAAAATGAACCGGCTCTGCCACTGCATCGCGTTGACGCAACGCGCTCACAAATTCGGGCCTGCGTTCAGGTTTCACCATGAACATCATGAAACCGCCACCACCGGCACCTGAAAGTTTCCCGGCAAGTGCCCCGTTGCTCATCGCGAAATCAAACAGGTGATCAATGCTTGAATTGGAAATCGCCTCAGCCGTTTGCTTCTTGGCCTTCCAAGAGCGCCGCATAATTGTGGCCATTTCTTCAATATCACCGGAAAGCAAAGCATTCTTCATCGCGAATGCATCTGCCTTGAGTTGATGCATTCCAGATAAAGTGTCAGCGCGGTTTTCATCCAACCCCCTCGCCTGTTCGCCAATAATGGTGGCAGATTGACGAGCGTTGCCCATGAAGCAAATCACCAAAGATGTTTCCAATTCGTCAATGTCACTGGATGAAATTTGTAAGGGGTTGACAATGGTGCTGCCTTTATCACCAAATTCAATGAAATTTACGCCGCCAAAAGTGGCCGCATATTGATCTTGCCTGCCCCCCGCCAGCTTCAGCTCCTCGCGCTCAATCTGATAGGCCATTTTGGCGATGTCATAACGGGCCAGCGGCAAATTTAATAGTTTGCGAAACGCTTCAATAAGGGCAACCACAATGGCAGACGATGTTCCGAGGCCAGATCCCATGGGCACATCTACAAAGCTTTGAATGGTCATCGGGATGGGGTTGCCATGGTTGAATTTATCAATGATATGGCGATAAACTCCACGCTGTAACACTAACCCATCATCCAACGAAAACGCTTCGGATACTTCCAGTTCTTCGGTTTGGCCCAGATCACTGGAACGGAAACACAATTTAGAGTCTGATCGCAGCTCAATGAAAGCGTATGCAAAGCGGTTGATAGTGAGATTTAGAACAGCACCACCGTATTCGTTACAATAGGAAGAAAGGTCAGTTCCGCCCCCTGCCAACCCAAGGCGCAACGGCGCCCGACTTCTCACTACACCTAACCTGTTGGTTGACTTTGGTATAATAAAACCCACCTGCATACTCCCCACAAAATCATTGCCCGGACATTTAAACACGCCTCTATGAGTGCTTATGCCACCGTTTGAGCAATCGCCCACAACTTTAAATTCTTTGTAACTAGGAATTGCAGGTTATTGCCAACAAAAGCCGCTGTTGAAGCCAAACCATTTTGGAAATCGCCCTTTTTGCTTTTGGCGGGCTGTTTTGGTTATTCTTTGCCTCTTTTTGACGCGAAAACACTGCCCGGCTCTTCTTGGCGGGAAGATATGGGAGCATCCGCTTCTGGTTCGGTCGATAATGTCTATTATGCTTGGTGAAACGATTGGCTCCCAAATGCGACCGTTTCAACCACTAGCTGCTCACACCCAGAGCA
>JAYWAB010000025.1:0-26620 GCA_043782835.1 Aestuariivirga sp. | reverse complement strand
GCAGGTCATCAACCGCCGGAGCGAACTCAAAGCTGGATAGAAGTTTGGGGCAAGGTCACCGTCGAAAGCTTTCGCAAGATGCGATGCCACTCATGGTTCTGCGAACGTAATATGAACTAAAAGTGTCCCACTTTTCCCTCAAAAGTGTCCCACTTTAAAAATACGATAACAATTTCAATAGCTTAATTTTTGGGTGGTGATCCCTGCGGGAGTCGAACCCGCCTTTACAGCGTGAGAGGCTGTCGTCCTAACCGATAGACGAAGGGACCTTTCATTCTCCTTAGACGCAGGCCGCCTTAGCCCGCAAGACGTTTCACGTCAGATGTGCCACTTGCCAAGCGATCATGACCAAAACTAAAAGAAACAGCACAAGCAAAATCCCACCCATGATATAGACCAGCCATAACAGGCGCAGCTGCCCCGGCGACACGTCTGGCCTCATCATTTTTGGTTTTTGCAGTTCATCCATATGTTCACCACACTTGAAGCCACCGCAACTGAACCCACGCGCCTCGACAAGTTTCTGGGCGCGCAGTTTGTTGAAGTCAGCCGCGCGCGTTTTCAAAAGCTTATTGCCCAAGCGCAGGTGACTGTCGAGGGCCGCGTTGTGGGTGACATGGGCTTCAAACTGAAGCCGGGTCAACACGTACGGGTCACTATCCCAGAAGCCGCCCCCGCCGAACCACAAGGCGAAAAAATCGATCTCGACATCATCTTTGAAGACAAGCACCTCATCGTCATCAACAAGCCTGCAGGCCTCGTGGTGCACCCCGGAGCGGGCAATGAAACGGGCACACTGGTCAACGCCTTGATCGCCCATTGCGGCGACAGCCTCTCCGGCATCGGCGGGGTGAAACGCCCAGGAATCGTGCACCGCTTGGACAAGGATACGAGCGGGCTTTTGGTCGTCGCCAAGAATGACAAGGCCCATGCCTCGCTTTCCGAACAGTTCGCCGCCCATGGCCGCGACGGCAGGTTGCAGCGCGAATACTTAGCCTTCGTCTGGGGCAAGCCCGAGCGCCGCGCTGGCATGATCAAAACAGGCATCGGCCGCTCTTCCGCCAACCGCCAGAAGATGGCCGTGTCAAACAGCGCCGATGCGCGCGAGGCGATCACGCATTTCACTGTTGAAGAAGCCTTCTCCGCTGCCAGCTTGATCCGCTGCCGCCTCGAAACCGGCCGCACCCACCAGATCCGCGTGCACATGGCCCACATCGGCCACCCACTATTGGGTGATGATGTCTATGGCGGCGGCTTCAAGTCCTCAAAGTCGAAGCTCAGCGCCCCCGCAGTTGAGAGCCTCTCCCACCTGAGAGGCCAGGCCTTGCACGCAACCGTGCTGGGCTTTGACCACCCGGTGACCGGCAAACATTTGAGGTTCGAAGCACCCCTGCCCCCAGCCTTGTCAAAACTCCACCATGATTTGAAGCTATCAGCGGCCTGAAATCACTAATCTGTTACCGCAAATGTGACTTTTAATTTTAAAACCAGCACCTATATCTATCGGCAAAGGGGCGGATCAGAACCCGCCCAGAAGGATGGAAACGATGGCTAAATCTATGAATTTGCCTATGATTTCGAGTGGCGAAGGCAGCCTCAACCGCTACCTGCAGGAAATCCGCAAGTTCCCCATGCTGGCCCCAGAAGAAGAATATATGCTGGGCAAAAGCTGGAAAGAGCATGGCGACACCAAGGCCGCCCAGAAACTGATCACCAGCCATCTGCGCCTCGTGGCCAAGATCGCCATGGGCTACCGCGGCTATGGCCTGCCCGTCGGTGACATCCTTTCCGAAGGCAATATCGGCCTGATGCAGGCGGTGAAGCGTTTTGAACCCGACAAGGGCTTCAAACTCGCCACCTATGCCATGTGGTGGATCAAAGCCCAGATTCAGGAATTTGTTTTGCGCTCTTGGTCGCTGGTCAAAATCGGCACGACATCAAGCCAGAAAAAGCTGTTCTTCAATCTGCGCAAAATCAAAGGCCGCATTCAGGCGCTGGAAGAAGGCGACTTGAAGCCGGAAAACGTCAAGATCATTGCTAAAAAGCTTGGCGTTGAAGAACAAGAAGTCATCAACATGAACCGCCGCCTCTCCGGCGACGCCTCGCTCAATGCGCCGCTGCGCAGCGATGCCGATGGTGACGGCGAATGGCAGGATTGGCTGGTTGATGATCATGATAGCCCAGAGACGGTGCTCGGTGACAATGAAGAATCATCGCTGCGCAATGCCTTGTTGGCCACCGCTTTGACCAAGCTCAACGAACGTGAACGCCGCGTCATTGAAGCCCGCAAACTGCGCGATGAGCCTGCAACGTTGGAAGACCTGAGCCAGGAATTCAACGTCAGCCGCGAACGCATCAGGCAGATCGAAGTGCGCGCCTTTGAAAAGCTGCAAAAGGCCGTGAAAGCCGCAGCAAGCCAGCCGCTGTTGCCGAGAACGAAAGCAATCGCGGCGGGGGTCGGGGCGTAAAGCCCCCTACTGCGCCCGCATCATATTCGTCACCACGTCCGGTCCGATAAAAATCTGGTCGGCATAGGCCTTGCTATTCAGGATCGCCACCCCTGTGGCCACACGCAAATAATCGCGTGATACCAGCGTGTGATAATGCGCCGGGCTGGCCACCCATTCTTGAAACAGTTTCTGCGCCACGGCGGCTGCCCCGTCGTTTTTCGGATACATCATCGCAGCATTCTCGCCCATCGCAGGCAGCACCATGGCACCATTGTGCAGCGCCCGCATCCGACTGTCAAAATCATGCCCTGTCGAGGCCGTGTGCCCCATGAAATTGTGCTGCGCCATATCCAAAGCATGGGCGCGGGCGGCGGCCTGTAGGCCTAGCGCCGAACCCAGAGGGTTCAAGCCTTTTGACTTGCGAAAGGCATTGAGCAAGCCGAACAATTGCTGTTCAATCGCGGGTTGGAAAGCGTGTTGCGCGGCACCCACCGCCGTCATGCGATTGACAAAGTTGACATAGGTTTCAGCCGTAGCGACACTTGGCACCAGCAGGGCTTGCAGCAGAATCAAAAACAGCCACGCCTGCCGCCGACAAATTTCAAAAAGTTTAGACACCGTTAACGCCCTCGTAAACTTAGATGGCCATTCTTGGGGTTTAAGGCTGGCGAATCACCGACAGCCACCATCGCTAGAAGACTCTATGAACGTATCGAACGCAACGACCGAAGAACTCCAAGCGCATATCTACCGGTTAGAAGCCGACATCGATCACATCTCCCGACACGATCAACTCACCGGCCTTTTGACGCGCAACGCATTTACAACGCTCGTCGATCAACATTTAAATGCCATTGAAAACACCACACGCAAGGGTGCCTTGATTGAGATTTCTCTGCGCGGCATCCCCCGCATCACCGGAACCTTAGGCCGCCACGTCAGCGACTACGTGATCGCCGCTTTGGCCGCACGACTCAACCTCTTGCCTCTGCCCAAAGGCGCCAAGGCCCGCATTGATCATTCACATTTTGCAATTCTCTTGCCTGATCTCATCAACCCGCTTGATGCATTGACAGCGGCCAAAGAACTGGTGGCCGCATTGGCCAGCCCCGTCGATTGGATTGACCGTAAATTGAGCCTCAATCTCTGCGCCGGTGTCGCCCTTTGTGCTGACAATGACGGCGATGGCTCCAACCTCATTCACAATGCCGAACTGGCTTTGAAATCCGCCGCCGCACGCGGTGGCCCTGCCTATGCCTTCTTCAATCCGGTGCTGGCGCAAAGTGCCAAACGCCGCAATGATGTGCTGCTGGCCTTGCACACCGCCATAGACAACCAATCACTCAACCTGCACTATCAACCCGTGTATGAATGTAGTTCCGGCAAGCTTTCGGGCTTTGAAGCACTAATGCGTTTGGAAAGCCCCGAGTTCGGCACAATCTCGCCAGCTGAATTTATCCCTGTGGCAGAAGAGTCCGGCCTGATCAATCGCCTCGGGGCCTGGGCTTTGGCCGAAGCCTGCCGCGCCGCATCAAATTGGCCACAACATTTGACCGTATCTGTCAACATGTCGCCCGAGCAATTCTATGCCGGAACGGTGGTGACCGATGTGCACAACGCGCTCGAACTGTGGAGCTTTCCAGCCTACCGCCTGGAACTCGAAATCACCGAAAGCACATTGCTCAAAGATTCCGAGCCCGTGCTCGCGCAACTTTCAATCCTGCGCGAAATGGGCTGCCCCATTGTGCTGGATGATTTTGGCACCGGCTATTCCAGCTTGAGCTATCTGTGGAAATTCCCGTTCTCCAAACTCAAGATTGACCGCGCCTTTGTCATCGCCATTGATTCAACGCCCATGGCCCGTGGCATATTAAAATCAATCATCGCGCTCGCCAAAAACCTCGGCCTCAAAATCACCGCCGAGGGCATCGAAACCAAACTCCACGCAGATACGCTTACAAGCTTTGGTGCCGATCTCTTGCAGGGCTATCTGATGGGCCGCCCGGTGCCTGAGGTTGAACTTGCGGCCATCGTGCTCAAAGGCTCAGCCGATGAACTGCTGGCCACACCCAACATTGCTTCAATCCCCGCGCCGCATTTGGTAAAAATCGGTTAGGCTAAGCTCAATCCGCAAACGGGTCCTGCATCAAGATCGTATCATTCCTCTCTGGCGATGTTGAAAGCATGGCGACAGGGCATTCTATCAGCTCTTCAAGATAGCGCACATATTTAACTGCCTGTGCCGGCAGCGCCGTCCAGGACCGCGCGCCTGCCGACGTGCCCTTCCAGCCTTCGAAACTTTCATAGATGGGCTCCACCTGCGCCTGCGCCTGTTCAGAAGCGGGGAAAATATCAATGCGCTTGCCGCCCAGCATATAACCCACGCAGACTTTGATCTCATCAAGCCCATCAAGGACATCAAGCTTGGTGAGCGCAATGCCTTGAATGCCAGACGTCTTGATCGCTTGGCGCACCAACACCGCATCAAACCAGCCACAGCGCCGCTTGCGACCTGTCACTGTGCCAAACTCATGGCCGCGTTTGCCAATCCACTCGCCAACGTCGTTGGCTTGCTCCGATGGGAAAGGACCCGAACCCACCCGCGTGGTATAGGCCTTGGCGATGCCCAGAACATAGCTGACCGCCGAAGGCCCCATGCCAGAGCCGGCCGCCGCTTGACCAGCGACAGTGTTGGAGGATGTGACATAGGGATAAGTGCCATGGTCAATATCGAGCAGTACGCCTTGTGCACCCTCAAACAGAATACGTTTGCCATCGCGACGCATGCCGTCAAGCTCGTGCCACACCGGGGCAAGATAAGGCAGCACAGCATCACGCACGGCCATGATCTCATCAAACACCTTGGTCCCGTCAAGTAGCGGCTGGTCGAGGCCCTTGAGCAAGGCATTGTGATGCACCAGCAACCGATCTACCTTCCGGCGCAATTCTTGTGGTTCCGCCAAATCCATGGCACGAATGGCACGACGCCCCACCTTATCTTCATAAGCTGGGCCGATACCGCGGCCCGTCGTGCCAATCTTTGACGAACCCGCCGCCTCTTCGCGCAAACGATCAAGATCACGGTGCAAAGGCAAAATCAAAGTGGCATTTTCAGCCACACGTAAATTCTCGCGGTTGATCACAATGCCCTGCGCTTGCAGCCCCGCAATCTCTTTGGCCAGATGCCACGGATCAATCACCACGCCATTGCCGATGATCGAAAGCTTGCCCGGCCGCACGATGCCCGATGGCAGAAGCGAAAGCTTATAAACTTTGCCGTCGATCACCAGCGTGTGGCCCGCATTGTGGCCACCTTGAAAACGCACCACCACATCGGCGCGCTCGGACAACCAGTCAACAATCTTGCCCTTGCCCTCATCGCCCCATTGCGCGCCGACAACTGCTACATTGGCCATAGTGTTTCCCTTCACATGCGAACGGCCCCGAAAAACTTCGGAGCCGTTGCAAGCCCATATCGGCAAACGCCAATCTGCGCAACCAAGATTACTCAGTCAGTGCAAGCGGAATATTTTTTGGAGCACTGATCTTATAGCCAACTTTAACATCTTTTTCCTGTTTAGGATCAAGAGTTAAAGCCCAAGCCTTCACACCGCGCTTCAACAGATAATTCTCGGTTGTCGCGGGCGTAAAATCAGCCTCCGTCTGAACCGTCACCTGATCTTGTGTTGAAAATGGAACCCTGTCCACGATCACCACGTCGAATGGCGTGTCATGGAGATTTTTTGCTGAAATATCCCAAGCCAAAGTTTTGGTAAAGTTCGTGGCGATCAAGCCTTCTTCGCCGGCGTTGCGTTTCACTTCCACGCGTTTGACCTTCACCAGATCATCAACTCCAAAACCCAGCTTGGCTTCTTCACCGGGCGCGAGCATCGGCAATACGCCCTGCCCCACATAGGCATCATTGCGGTAGAGATTGACCGCCCCGGGCAAGATCGGATCAGCACCACTCAGATGGAAAGCTGCCGTGAGATAGGCCGTCGGATCAAGCCGTGGCACGGCAACATCTTCAAGCTTGGCAGAAACCTCTTCGCTGGTAATGCGCACTTTTTTGGATTGCCCGGAATTGTCAATGTCAACCCGGCCTGCAATGGCATATTGCGCGTTAAATCCCTCCACAAGAACTTGCGCCTGGGCCTGCGTAATTTCCGTCTTAGCTTTCTCCGGCTTCATCGCGTCCATAACCATCGGCGCAGCAGGTGCGGCATTCCCGCCTTCAGAGAGTTTAGCCAACGCACGATCAACGCGGCCTTCCGTTTGGCCTCTTACCTCTGCTATGGCAACGGAGTCTTCATCCAACTGTGGCGCAGACGTGGCCCCATTGGGCCGCGCAGTTGAAAGCGTGAGCATCACGTTGCTCCAATTCTCCGGTGTTGATTGATGCACATCAGCGCGGCGCACCAGAGAAACAGCGGCTGGCTTTGCTTTGTCGGGCAAGCTCAATTTTGCATCATAGAACGGCGACCAGCCCGCATCAAAAATCCGATATTTGATTTTGAACTGTCCTTTACCAGCCGTTGCCGCTGTGACATCAAGCGCCACTTCCAGCCTCTGTTGCGCATCGGGCGACAGCGCCTCGATCGCAACGTTGATGTCCGCACTCTCGCGATCAATATCGCGCTTGCGCAATTCGGCATCATGAATGGATTTCGAAATGCCGGAGAGCTTGTTACCCACCAAACTCACCAGTCCATCCAAACTTGCAGCATCAATAGATTTGAGTGTTTCAGTGGTTGACGCTGGCGTCAATTGCTTATTGGCCAAAGACAGCAATAGAGATTTCTGTGCATTGGCATCGGCAATCGTTTGATCGAGCGCCTGCTTCTCAACGGCCAGCGCTTCCAATTTTCGATCGAGCCCCTTGCGTTTTTCATCACCCGCAGTTGAAGGCAAATCAATGAGCTTGGTATCAATGCCATTGATCACCATGCCCTCATCACCAACCGCCTCGACGCGTATAGATTGGGGGTCAATCCCACCGGGCAAGTCGCTCAGCATTAGCCGGGTTTCGCCAATGGGAACGTTCACCGTACCAATCCGCCAAATATCGGCACCCTCGGGGTAAACCGTCACCGCATCAATATGGCTGGTAAGATTGACGTCCGCCGCCCAAAGGGGGGCTGACCATCGTTGTCGATAAAATAGCGAAGACAAATGCTTGTTTCATGTTTTCCTCCGATCAAACCGCATCGGCATGAAACAAATGCAATTGACGCGGCCAATTAATGGCCGTTGCAAGACATTTGCAGGGCAAAAATCAGGGCGAAACAATAATGCGCAACGAAGAGTGGCCAGCACGTCGCATCAATTTGAAAACATCAACCCTATACGCCACCGTGCCATTCAGCTAACTTGGGTTCAAACAGGGAGCTCACATGCGCATCATTTCCTCAAGCCTAGCACTGGTCCTATTTGCCGCCATCGCATCACCCAGCTTTGCCGCAACGACGGCCGATGATGCCACCAAGTTGCAAAAATCGCTGCAAATCTATTTCGGAAAAGGGGCAGATGCCGTGAAGATCACGCCTGATGGCGATGGCTTCAAAGCGACGCTAGATTTTTCCGCCATGTTAAAAAATAAGCCCGCAGGCGCTGAGCTTACAATATCACCTATTGAGTTTTCATTGACACCTGAAGGCAATGGCAAATGGAAGGTCAAACACGATGGCCCACTGAAACTTTCGTCCAAGGTCAAAGATACATTGGACATCAGCGAGTCCTTTGAAAACTATATCATTGATGGTGAGTTTGATGAGGCCTTGGGGGCCTTCTCAACCATCAGCGCAACGTGCAGAAATATTGCCGTTGCTGAAAATATGAAAGACCCTAAAGGGACTCAGATTAAAGTTGATGCCAAAATTGACTCTTTAGAAGTCAAAGGCACTTCCGTCGCCAACCCTGCGGGCGGCATTGACTTTAAGTTCAATGAAATCATTGGCCCCCTGGCGATGACAGAAACCGTCGGCGGGGTGGCCGAAGCGCCGCTCAATATCCAATTCAAAATTGCAACCGGCACATTTGACGGTGGCATTTCAGGGCTGAAATCTCTTGCAGTGCTGGACCTGATGAAATTCTTGGTTGCCCATGCAGATCAAAGTGCGCTCGTCAAAGACCAAGCCGCATTCAAAACCTTATTGACCAATTTCATGCCGATTTTCACCAACGCCAATGGCCAGGGCACTTTGAACAAGTTGGAAGCGCAAACTCCAATGGGCCCGGCAACTGTTGAGAAAATCAACTTCGGTATTGATCTCAATGGCGCAGTGAAAGACGGCAAGCTGTCCGAAACCTTAGGCTTCGAAGGCATCGTTTTTCCAAAAGGTCTTGCCGACATGGGAACCGAAGGACTGCTGCCCAAGAATGCGTCCGTTGGTTTTACCGTCTCAGGCTATGATCTCGACGCACTCGCGATGACAGACATCATGGCGCTTGATTTGTCAAAAAATCCGCCGCTCCCCAAACAGCCTCCCGATGAAATAACACAGATCATTATGTCAAAAGGCACAGTCGATATCGCAATCAATAAGACCAGCGTCAGCAACGACACCTATAATCTGACAGCGGAGGGCAGTTTTGCCGCTGGGCCAAAAGCCCAGCCAACGGGCAAGGCTCTGGTTACCGCCAAAGGCTTGGATGAAGTGATGAAGCTTATGGGATCGGCCCCGCCAGAAGCAGGCTTGCAGGCCGGCATTCCCGCCATCATCGCCGCCAAGGGCATGGGCAAGGCAAGCGCTGATGGCGCGGTGACCTGGGATATCCAGGCCACGCCAGATGGCAAGATCACTGTGAACGGGGTGGATGTGAGCAAGCTGGCAAAATAGCCAGCCTGCCCAAAAACTGAGCACTGCAAGAAATTTTAAATAAAAGTAATCCTTACTGGAATATTAACGCCCTGCAATCGTAGCAAAAGATAGGGGGCATTTTAACAGGTAAGGGCAATTACCATGGGCAATAATGTCAAAACTAAGCTAAAACTTGCATTGTTATTACTATCTATTCCATTGGTTGCAAAATCAGCTTTTGCAGACCAAACCATCAAGGTCTCGCTTTGGGATAAAGGCCCGGGAGTCGAGATGGTCAAGAACATGGCCTACTCAGGCAAGATGGATCACATGATGTCCGCGACCATGGGCGTCAAGCTTTCCATCGATAAAGTGAAAGCCGGCAAAATCACCTTTACCGTCAAGAACGACGCCAAAGAAACCATTCACGAAATGCTGGTCATTCCAGTGGATGGTGATGCCGGGCCGTTAATTAACGAAAAAGAAGGTCGCATTTCGGAAGACTCCGCTCATTCCATGGGTGAAGTCTCAGAAACTGACCCCGGCAAAACCGGCAAAGTAACTTTGGACCTGAAACACGGAAAATATCTGATCACCTGCAATCTGCCGGGTCATTATATGAACGGCATGTGGTCACTCTTAACCGTCGAATAAAGCGCAACTGACATCGACTGGATTTGATCGGGAATTCCTGTTCGCCCTCCAACCCCTGCGGAGGGCGAACAGTCATCTCACTCTTTGACTGCAACAACATAGTTGAGTGGCATACGGCCGCCATCGGCGTAAATCACTTGGCCGGAAATATAACTGGCTTCGTCAGAAGCGAGGAAAGCTGCAATGCTGGCAATCTCTGACGCCTCGCCCACACGGCCCAAAGGCGTGCGCGATAGAATCCGCTGCATCGCCGCCTTGTCATTGGCCACACCTTTGAGCATGTCGGTCATGATCGAGCCGGGGCCAATTGCGTTGACCCGGATGCCATGTGGGGCGAGCGCCAGTGCCGCCACTTTAGTAAGCTGACGCACGCCCCCTTTGCTCATCGTGTAAGGCGCAATCGCCGGAATGGCCAACGTGTCATTGACCGATGACATGTTCACGATCGCCCCCGCTTTGCGCCCCACCTGAACCTGCTTCACCATCTCGCGACCGCAAGCCTGCGCCATCAGGAAAGAACCTTTGAGGTTGACACCGATCACCTGATCGAACTGCTCTTCCGTAATTTCAAGAAATTCACCCACAATTGAAATGGCCGCATTGTTCACCAACACATCGATGGCACCATGCTGTGTGATGACCGCTGCCACCAATTTTTTAATGTCCGCTGATTTGGAAACATCGCAATGCATATATGTTGCTCCAATGCGCTTGGCTTCAACTAGCCCCACATCGTCAAGCACATCGCAAATCACCACAACAGCGCCCTGCCCAATAAACTCTTCGGCAATAGCAAGGCCAATGCCACGCGCAGCACCTGTGACGACAGCAACACGATCCTTCAGTTTCATTTGCATCCTTTCAATAGCGTTCTGCCGGGGCAACGCCCTTGGCAAAAATGGCAATGATCAATGCCGCAACCACCGTCAAACTAAGCCCAATTTGCAACGTAGAAACTTGCGCGACAAAGCCTATCAGCGGTGGCCCCGCCAGAAAACCTGCATAGCCCATCGACACAACAGCAGCGATGCCGCGCCCTGGTGCCTCAGGTTCCAACCTTCCGCCGCCGGCAAAGAGCACAGGCGCCAGGTTGCCGATGCCAATGCCACCAGCTGCATAGCCAAGGAAAGCCAACCAAAGATTTGGCGCAAGCAAGGCACAGCCCATGCCCACCGCAGCCAGCACAGCACTGGCCACCACCACATTCACTGCGCCGAACTTGGCGCGCAACGCATCGCCTGCAAAACGTGAAAGTGACATGCCCCCCTGATAGAAGGCAAAGGCAAACGTGGCCTGTGCCACGTCGATAGCAAAACGTTCTTTGGTGAAAATGCCCGCCCAATCAGCAACAGAGCCTTCCACCATCAGGGCCAAAAAGCACAGGCTGCCCAGTGCCACCGTGGCGCGCGTCGGCCAGCCGAAGTGGGATTCCGACAAGCCCTTGTCCGCATCCGAGGGTAAAAAATATTGCGCCGTGAAACAAAGCGCCAGCGCGAAGACGACCATTGCAACGATGGCCTCGATTGCGGGGGAAGTCTGCGCCATCAGCCATGATCCGGCAAAGGCCCCGGCTGTGCAGCCCACACTCCAAGCCGCATGTAGGCCTGAAATGATCGGCCGCCCCAAGGCTTTCTCAACCGCAAGCCCATGCGCATTCATCGACACATCCATCGATCCCATGCCCAGCCCCATGATGACGGCGCCCAGCACAAACAGCGCCAATGTAGGCGCAAAGATCGGCCCCATAAAACCAACCGCAAAAATCAATCCGCCCACCAGTGTCATGCGGGCACTGCCGAAACGGTTGATCAAAGCCCCCGTAAACGGCATCGAAGCCACAGCACCAACGGCGATGGCTAACAAGGCCAGACCGAAAACGCCCGTGCCCACTTGAAGCCGATCTTTCGCCAACGGGATATGGGGAACCCAAGCGCCGACAAGAACGCCAGCCCATAAAAATGTGAAGAAAATTGCCCAGCGAGCGCGAAGCGGAATCTGTGAATTCATCCCAGCATATAGACAGATGATGCGGCCCGCGCCAAGCAATGCTATGGGGGCGCATGACTATTGCACCAACTTCCAAATATGCCATCAGTTTTGTCTTCATCACCGTGCTTCTCGACATGGTGGGCTTTGGCCTGATCATCCCAGTCCAGCCCGCTCTGATTGGCAGCGTGGCCCATGTTGACGTGGCCGCAGCCACGATCATCGGTGGATGGATGTTTTTTGCTTTCTCATTTGGCCAATTTCTGCTGGGGCCAACATTGGGCAATCTCTCCGATGCCTTTGGGCGCAGGCCACTTTTGCTGATGGCCGTCTTTGGCCTGGGCTGTGATTATCTGATCACGGCCTTGGCCCCCAGCGTCGGCTGGCTCTTTGTCGGTCGCACGCTGGCTGGCATTTTGGGATCGTCTTATGTCATCGCCAATGCCTTTATCTCAGACATCACCCCGCCCGAAGGCCGCGCCAAAGCCTTTGGCCTGATGGGTGCCGCTTTCGGATTGGGGTTTGTCATTGGCCCGGCGATCGGCGGCTTGCTCGGCGCTTTTGGCCCACGCGTGCCCTTCTTTGTGGCCGCAGCGATTTCAGCACTGAATTTTGTCTTTGGTTATTTCGTGTTGCCGGAAACCCTGCCGAAAGAAAAACGCCGCACTTTTGACTGGGCCCGCGCCAACCCGGTGGGCACATTCAAAATCTTCGCGCGTTACCCGCAAGTGATGCCGCTTTGTGCCGTGCTTTTCATGTATTTCTTCGCCACCGCCGTCTATCCCGCCATCTGGCCCTTCTGGGGCACGGCACGCTTTGGCTGGAGCTCTGCTGTGCTGGGCATAACGCTCGCCGCCTTTGGCCTGATCATGGCGATCACCCAAGCCACGCTGGCGGGGCCCATCGTCAAACGCATCGGCGAATGGAACGCGGCCTTGGTCGGCATGGCGGCTTGCTGCCTGGGCGCATTGTTTTTCGGCCTGTCGACCAATCTCTTCTGGGTTCTGCTCATCCTTTTCGTGCACGCGCCAGAAAGCTTTGTGCAGCCGATGCTGAACGCCATCATGTCCAAAGAAGTTCCCGATGATGCGCAGGGCGAATTGCAGGGCGGCATCTCATCGATCATGAACATCGCCATGATGGTGGGCACCGTGTTTTACAGCCAAGCTTTTGGCTATTTCATGGCCCCGAACCCGATCTTCGTTTCATCCAGCGCCGGCTTCTTCATCGCTTTCGGCCTGGTGGCCATCACCCTGCTCTATCTCTTGCACGCCAAAATCCGCACAGCCCAGTTCAGCCATCAGCCGTGAATAAGGGCGGGCAGATCAGTCTGAAGCGTTAGCCTCGGCATCCAATTGAGACTGCCAGCCGCATAATACTTCACAACATGAAGATCACTAGGGCGTTTTGACTTTTGATGGAAAAGTCAAAATCGCCATAAGTTATTGTTAACGATCAACTTATCTGAATTTTGACGATTCCGTCAAAGTTCAAGTTGATCTAAGCTGTCTTTCTATTTGCTCCAGCTTTTTTGTGCCAGTTTAGCGCGGTTATGGAGAGTCGACTCCGGAGACCTTGACGACGGCTTGCCATGGGGCCTCTTGGCTGACGCGATCGTGGAGGTGTGGGTGGCGCTGCGCCACAACCGGGCCAGTGAGATCCCCTCGTGCCGAGGCGAAGAATTGTCCTGAGACGTCGGCGCCAAACGTTGATACTTGCAGGTGAGTGAGAACCACCTGAGCAGAAACAACCTCTATGGCAATCTCAAAGACTCTGTCTGTCAAATTCTGATCCGATGGCAAATGTGAAGCACCAGTTCGTTTCAAGCTCAATTTATGAAATGGTGAATGGCCTCGTTGGCGTTATCTTGAAATGTCGTATTTTTCAAATCAGTAAAAAACGTGCTCTGGTCAACCATCTCACCTGATAACTTGCCCTCTTTGCTTGCATAAAAAACGCCACTTTTATATCGGTCATCGGAAATGCCATCGACAAAGCGTTTTGCGCCGACTTCCAGCTGATGCACCATCCCGCCCATCAAGGGGAATACAATGGGCATCATCACATACTTCAACATAAACTGCATTGCTGGGGGAAGACTATTTGGCGCCTGCGTTCCTTTTGTATTCCCTGGGCTCACAACGATAAACTTGAGCCTGGGATACTTTCTCGCCATCGTTAAGGTCCACATGGTTTCGGCATATTTGACATAGGCGTAGGCTTGCAACGCATCGAACTTCTTACCAAAATATGATCCATCAAGAACGGCAGCAAACTCATCTACAGAAGAAGTCCTCATTGAAACGGGTTTTATTCCGAGCATTTTGACACCTGGAACAGCCTCTGCACTGACAGATAGAACTGCTTTCCTCAACTTATCCCGTTTAATCAATTCCTCCACTAAAATGACGTGACCTAAAATATTCGTGGCAGCCAATTCATTCATGCCGGAAGGCGTCAAATTGCCAGCCGTTTTCCCAACCACCCCACCTGCATTTAAGACGACTGCATCAATGGGTTCTTTAATTTCTTCCACGGCTTTTCTTACAGAATTTGCATCCGTAACGTCCCCGATGATAATTTCGAAAAACTCTTTCCCCGTTTTCTCCTCAAGGTCTTTTTTTGCCGCCTCTGCTCTCGCTTGATTTCGGCAGAAAAGAATTACTTTTTTTGTTTCTTTTCTCAACGCCAGCTGTCGCGCAGTTTCTTTCCCAAGCCCAATATTTGCTCCGGTTATCAATATAGTTTCGTTCATCATGGAGTCCCCGCGTGAAAGGTTGAGCCGCGCGGGCCGCGCCGGCTTGCCAATTTCGAACTGTTCAGTTATATATTGATGGGCGAGATGGAAGCTGTCAAGGAGTTTTGAACTAAATGTTTCAAAATACCGTTAGGCCGCGAGGAAGGCCGCGCGGCTTCGATGAGACGGAGGCGCTGGAAAGGGCCACCCAGGTCTTCTGGTCGAAAGGCTATGACGGCGCTACGGTCGACGATCTAGTTGCCGAGATGGGTGTGGGACGGCCCAGCCTCTATGCTATCTTTGGAGACAAGCGGGCCTTGTTCTTGCGCGTCCTCAAGGCCTATGCCGAAAAAAAAGGTGCGCTCGGCACCAAGGCGCTGCTGTCGCCGCAGCCGCTTCGTGACTCGCTGGCCAGTTTTCTGAGATTCGCCATTGAAACTGCGACCGAAGCGAGTTCCGCGAAGGGATGTCTGATGATATGCGTAGCGCCGGTTGTGAACGATGCGGAGGTCCGGAAGTTCCTGAAAGACGCCGCTACTGCCGGTGCGGCACTCGTTGAAATCCGTTTTCGGGACGCAATAACTGCGGGAGAAATCCCGCCCGACTTTCCTGCGGCCATCCGCGCAAGGCAGCTCGTTGATTTTGCGCGGAGCTTTACCATGCGTGCGCAAATAGGCGCCCCGCGCAAGATGCTTCTCAAAGACGCCGAAGAAGCAGTCGACTTGCTGCTACTGCCAAGGCGAGAAAGTGCGGCTGTCTAATTTGTTAGTTATAAAATAGAACTAGACTACATGCCTCCTGAAGGAATGAAGTGTCCAAACAAACAGAGGATTAAATCAATAATTCTTGCCAGTGATATGATTGTCTGCTCTGGCTCATTCCCGTCGGTTCTGACATGCATCGCCTATGTCTGATCAACAGCAGAAACACACACCAACCCAAGACCGCCAATACGCCGCCCTAGCATCTTGATTTCGTCTGTGGCAGAGCATGGCGATGATCGCCACTCTGCCCGAAGACAAAGCCCCAGCTCGCAAAGCCGCCGCTGCCAACCGCCAACAGGCGCATGACGCAGCCCATGAAACAGCACCCCTGCAACTCGCGGCCAAACCCTTTCCCGCCAGCCCGCGCCAGGGCTTCAACGTGGTCTCGGCTTTTTATCCTTACCGCTCAGAAATCGACACGCGCACTTTACTGGGCAAACTCGCGGGCGAGGGTTGGAAGACTTGCTTGCCTGTCGTCATCGCTGCGGGCGAGCCATTACTTTTCCGCCGTTGGCTGCCCGGCGCGCCGACCGTCAAGGGCGTGATGAATATCGATTGCCCAGCCGAAGATGCGGAAACGCTAGAGCCAGACGTGCTGATCGTGCCCCTGCTCGCCTTTGATCGCAAGGGCTATCGTTTGGGATATGGCGGCGGGTTCTATGATCGCACTTTGGCCAAGCTCCGCGCCAAGAAAACCATCATCGCCATTGGTGCGGCCTATTCAAAACAAGAGGTTACCCAAGTGCCCCACGCCGCCCATGATCAGCCCTTGGATTTCATCCTCACCGAAAAGGAGCTGATCACATGCGCCTGATGTTTCTGGGAGACGTGGTGGGCCGCAGCGGCCGCGAAGTCGTCTACGCGAATTTGCCCAGCTTGCGCGAACAGTTAAAGCCAGACCTCGTGGTGGTGAACGGCGAAAACGCCGCGCATGGTTTTGGCATCACCGAAGAGATTTATCAGAAACTCCGCGAAGCCGGCGCTGATGTCGTCACATTAGGCAACCACGCTTTTGATCAGCGCGAGGCCCTCATCTTCATTGCACGCGAAGAACGCTTGATCCGCCCCCTCAACTGGCCACAAGGCTGCCCGGGCCGTGGCACAACACTGGTCGAAACGCCCGCAGGCCAGCGCGCGCTCGTCATCAACGCCATGGGCCGCGTGATGATTGAGCCTGTGCTGGATGATCCCTTCCCCGCCGTGAACCGCGAGATCGAAGCCTGCAAACTGGGGCGTGATTGCGATGCAATCCTGATCGACATGCATGCCGAAGCCTCCTCCGAAAAAATGGCCATGGGCCATTTTGTCGATGGCCGCGCATCGCTCGTCGTCGGCACCCACACCCACACGCCCACGGCCGATCATCACATCATGAATGGCGGCACAGCCTATATGACCGACGCCGGCATGTGCGGCGATTACGACAGCGTGATCGGCATGGACAAGGCCGAACCGCTGCAACGCTTTTTGCACAAGCTGCCCATCGAACGCATGAAGCCCGCAGAGGGCGAAGGCACGTTAAGCGGTGTTTTGGTGGTGACCGATGATAAGACGGGACTTGCAGTGAAAATTGCACCGATCAGGCTTGGCGGAAAACTCAGCCACGTGATGCCGGAAATCTAACCGCTTTCGAGACCGTCACGTGCTGCCGATAACGAATTTTACAACACACCCTCATCCAATTTGATGATGTGCCTTCCAACGACATCAGCCAACAATAATCCACAGGCGCTCTTTGCTGATCTCCCCTGCATCGGGCGAGGTGAAGCCTGAAGGCGAGGGATAACGCCCCCGGAGTCCCTCGCCTTCAGGCCAAAGTTTTACGAGCGCGTCCCTGCCGATACTGCGCAATCCTGTGCCGACCCTAAGAAATATCCCCAGCGGCGGGCGCGCGTTTCTCGCCCGTGATCATGGCGCGCACCAAATTTTCCTTGTGGCGTCGACTGGCCAAAACAACCCCGCCCAAGTGCGCAACAATCAAAGCCACCACGCCATAGGCAAAAGCCGAATGGGTGAACTGCATTGCCTCGTCGCCATAATAGGCATCGGTCGTCATCAACCAGCCTGTCAATCCGGTGAGCAAAATTGATAAAATAAGCGCAACAATCATTACACCACCTGCGGGGTTGTGGCCTATATAACGCTGCTCCGTGCCCCGCAGAACGTTCCAGAGATATTGGCCGACGACGAGCGGGCTTCTCAGAAAATTTGAAAACCGCGCATAGCCTGTTCCAACAAAACCCCAAATCAGGCGCAGGCCGACAAGCGCCACAACACCAAGCCCAATCCATTGAT
The DNA here is from genome assembly GCA_043782835.1 of Aestuariivirga sp. Classification (GTDB taxonomy): domain Bacteria; phylum Pseudomonadota; class Alphaproteobacteria; order Rhizobiales; family Aestuariivirgaceae; genus Aestuariivirga. Next base: position 8,934 of record JAYWAB010000025.1, on the reverse strand, counting down.
GGATTTCACTGCGGCTGGAAGATGAAATCCACGCCGCGGCCATGCCGGCCACAAGGCTCCAGTGAAAAAGCCGAATGACAATATCCCAGACGCGCAGCGTCTTGTTGTTCTGCTCCGCGTCTGGGCTGTTCATATTATTTCTTCTTCACAGCTTCGCCAGCTTCGGCGTTATCAAGCATATCAAACGTTTCGGCATTGTAGGCCGCATTGGCCTTCTTGCCCTTGGCATCGGTGGCGTAGGTTTCATAGCAGCCGCCTTCAACCTTGATTTTGGTCACAGCAATGCCCTCGGCTTTCAATTTGGCAATCAGATCAGCCTGTGGCTTGAATTTGGCTGGCGCAGACATGCTGCATTCAACCTTGGCAGCAGTGGCCGCAGAAGCAAAACCAGCATTGGCCACAATGAGCGCACAAGCGGCGAGAAGCGATACACGAAGCATATTAATCTCCAATTCCATGATGAATATCGCTGCACAATACAGCGACGCAAAAGCCGAACGGCTCACACATGGAATAGAAAGTCAGCCCCGCCTTGCCCACTTACAAAACCGACAATTTGCCACCGCAAAATATCCACAATGCCTCGCTGGCGATGATGCTTCAAAATGAGAACTGCGGCGGTCAGATGGAACCAATTCTCCACCTCCATCGTCTTCCCCGCGCAGGCCGGGATTGGGCTATCTTTCTACAACATAGCTTCGCCCCGGCCTTCGCCGAGGTGACGGTGATCCGAAGGATTCGAATGTAATTGTGCTCTAAGCTTTACGCTTCAAGAAGCCCGGCATTTTCAATTCGCCCATTTTCGCCAATTTGGCGGCCACATGTGTGGCTTTGGGCAAATCGCCCGTTTCCAACGCTTTTGTGGCGTTGGCGCTCATATCCGTCAGCGTCGCAATCGACGCAAACAACCGCCCGCGCGGTGCTTGTTCAGCCAATGTTTTAACCCTTCTTAACGCAGCTGCCCCTGCTGCCCCGATATTCTCGCCGTCAAACGAGAAGGATTCCACTGTTGCCATACTCAAACTCATGAAACGCACTCCACACACTCACAAAGCGCAAACAACCGATTCACGCCCAAAGTGCAAACTGAACTTTCATCCTTAAAACAGGGTTAAATTGCGGCGCTTGTGTGAAGGTAATTTGACTGTGTATATGACGGTGCATTCACACTTTGTTAAGAGACACCCCATGGCAGGCCATTCACAATACAAGAACATCATGCACCGGAAGGGGCGTCAGGATAAAATGCGCTCTAAGATTTTCTCGAAACTCTCGCGTGAAATCACGGTTGCGGCCAAGGCGGGCATTCCTGATCCATCGGCCAATTCGCGCCTGCGTCTTGCGATCCAGAATGCGCGGGCCGAAAACTTGCCGAAGGACAACATCGAACGCGCCATCAAAAAAGCCGCCGGTGCTGACGGGGCAAATTTTGAAAACATCCGTTATGAAGGCTATGGCCCCGCTGGCGTTGCGGTGATTGTGGAAGCCTTGACCGATAACCGCGCCAGAACTGCGCCTGCCGTGCGCTCATACTTTGCCAAATTCGGCGGCAACTTAGGTGAAACCGGTTCGGTATCTTTCATGTTCCACAAAGTGGGTGAAGTGATTTACCCTTTAAACAAAACTTCAGCCGACGCGATGTTGGATGCCGCCATCGAAGCAGGCGCTGACGACGCAACGGCTGAAGGCCACCACAGCATCTTGTGCACATTTGAATCCATGAACGAAGTTTCACAAGCGCTCGCCACAAAATTTGGCGAAGCGGAATCTGTCAAGATCGTCTGGAAACCCAATGTCATGGCCCCGATCACAGAATTCGAAAAAGCCGAAACGCTGATGAAGCTGGTCGATATGTTGGAAGAAGATGACGATGTGCAGCATGTTTTCACCAACGCCGAATTCAGCGATGATGTCGCCCACAGATTGAACCCGGAGGAATGAGATGAAACACCTGCTCGCAATTCTGGGCTATGTCGTCGGCACATTCGCCGTGCAGGCCACATCGCATTTTGCAATCTTCAAGGCCCATTACGATGCCATGCCCTTTACGCGACCAGACCCGATCTTTGCCTTCGGCATTGCCAGCATGATCATTCAGGGCGCAGTTCTGTCTTATATTTACAGCTGCTCGCAATTCAACTCCGGAAAACTGATGGGCGCGATCACACTTGCATGGCTGATCGGCGCTGTTTTGGTCAGCTATGAAGCGCTGGCCGAGGTGGCGAAATATAATATCCCTGACATTGCCTCTTGGATCGGCGTGGAAGTGCTTTCGGGTGCGGTTCAATTCACCCTCATTGGCATTCTCCTTTTTTTCGCGCATCGTTTCGCCACTCGTGGCCAAGATTAGGATCATCGGGCTCGATCCAGGCCTGCGCCACACGGGCTGGGGCATCATTGAGGCCGAGGGAAACCGTCTGAGTTATGTGGCCGATGGCGCGGTGCATTCGGTGAATGAAGATGATCTCGCCACAAGGCTGTTGCAAATCCATCAGCAAATTCTTGCAGTTCTTGATGAGTTCGCGCCAGACGAAGCCGCCATCGAAGAAACCTTCGTTAACAAAGATGCACGCGCCACATTGAAGCTGGGCCAAGCCCGCGGCGTGGTGATGTTGGCCCCGGTGCTGCGCAAAATCGGTGTGGCCGAATATGCTCCGAATGTGATCAAGAAGACAGTCGTGGGCAATGGCCACGCCGAGAAGGATCAGGTGAAACACATGGTGAAAATTCTGCTCCCCCGTGCTGATTTGAAAACGGCGGATTCAGTGGATGCATTGGCCATCGCCATCTGCCACGCCCAGCACAGAGGGGCAAAGGCGCTGGAAGACAAACTCGCTCGTTCTTGACTTGTTCTGCAACACGTGGTATTACTCCTGTACAAGAAAGTAATACCATGCGCATCACATCCAAAGGGCAAGTCACCATCCCCAAGCCCGTCCGCGACAGGCTGGGCGTTAAGCCCGGCGATGATATTGGCTTCCGCGAGGAAGGCCAGACTGTGGTTGTCTTTAGCGATGAAAAAACCACCCATAAGAATCCGCCTACTGGATTTGCCCAACGTATTGCAGACTATTGCGAGAATTTACGAAGAGAGGGCCGCCTCGAACCGCTTGGCATGACGGTGGATGAATATATCGATGAAATAAGAGGCTACAGCCAAGATGCCAACGATCCCGGATTCCAACGTCGTACTTGATATCATCTTCCTCAGACGCGAATGGATGAATTGGTCTATGCGCTGGTTTGACCAGAGCTCCAAACAAGGCCCAATGGTCATGAATACGGTTATATTTGCTGAATCAACGTCACGGTTTCACGATCTCCCAGCAGCTTTGGGCCTGCTTAAGGATTTTGGTTTGGTCCATGAGGACATGACGCTCGAGTCCGCTTACCTTGCCGGAAGAGCACATCAACGCTATTTGAAAAGCGGTGGCGCAAGGGAGCGTGTATTGCCAGATTTTTTAATAGGGGCGCATGCAGCTTCAAGGGGGTATAGCATTCTGACGCGCGACGCGTCGCGTTACCGCACTTACTTTCCACAACTCAACATCATCGCCCCGGATACCCACCCGTGATCGGTAAATTAAAGGGCATCGTCGACTCCACGGGCGAAGACTGGGTGATGCTGGATGTGGGCGGTGTATGTTACCACGCGCAGGCGTCATCCAAAACCTTGGCGTCCCTGCCCCGCGCAGGCGAGGCGGCGGAGCTGCACACTGAAATGCTGGTCTCTCAAGACAACATCCGCCTCATCGGCTTTGCTTCGAACCACGAGAAAGAATGGTTCCGCTTGCTGCTCACCGTGCAGGGCGTGGGCGCCCGCGTGGCGCTGGCTGTGCTTTCGATCATGACGCCCAATGAACTCGCCTCCGCCATCGCCCTGCAAGACAAAGCCAAGATCGGCGAGGCCAATGGCGTGGGCAAAAAATTGGCCGAGCGCGTGGTGTTGGAACTGAAAGACAAAGTGCCGAAGCTCAGCATGGCTGACGTGGGCCTGGCGCAAGTGTCTGCCGAATTGAACAGCCCCGCACCAACAGCGGTGACGGATGCTGTCTCCGCGCTGGTCAACTTGGGCTACGGCCAATCCCAAGCCGCCATGGCGGTGAGTGCGGCGATGAAGAAAAGCGGTAACGATCAGCCCACGGAGAAATTGATCCGCGCTGCGCTGAAAGAGTTGGCGACGGGATGAGCAACTTCGAAGCCAGCAAACCATGCAGCCAAGATATAGGAAGCGCCATCAAGAGTTTTGCTTTGATAGCAACTATTGGCCCGCTCGTGCTTTCGCTTCCTATCGGATTAGTTCTTTGGGTGATCGTTTTGGGATATTATATTTCTCACGGGGAGTGGCTGCAGGCGCTATACAGCCCAACCATAATCTTGATATGCATTGTCCTTGGATACATGCTTGCCATTATTCCGGCAGCAGCCTGCGGCCTGATTATTGCGATTTACATTTATCAATTTGGTAAACCACCGTTCTGGATGGCGATCTTGTGCGCTGCAACACTGATTGGCGTAAGCTACATTTTCAAATTTCATTCCGACAAAGGCTTGTTCAATCCACCTGCCTTTAACTCGGCTCACTTGATGTGGTTGTTTGACGACAACACCAATTTTGGGTTCAAATCAATTGCTGTTTTGTCAGCAAGCATTGCGTCTTGGCACGCAGTAAATCGATGGATAAAGGCGAAATGACCCGCCCCATCCTCACCCCAGATAAAAAGCCGGAAGACTCCGCCGACACCCAGCTGCGACCACAGCGGCTGTCGGAATTCGTCGGCCAATCCAAGGTCAAGCAAAACCTCTCGGTCTTCATCGAAGCCGCCAAGGCACGCCAAGAAGCGCTCGATCACGTTCTCTTCGCGGGCCCGCCGGGCCTGGGCAAAACCACTTTGGCGCAAATCATGGCGCGGGAATTGGGCGTGAATTTCAAGGCCACCTCCGGCCCCGTCATCGCCAAGGCGGGCGACTTGGCCGCCCTGCTCACCAATCTTGAAGACCGCGATGTGCTCTTCATCGATGAGATCCACCGCCTCAGCCCCATCGTCGAAGAAGTGCTCTATCCGGCGATGGAGGATTTTCAGCTTGATCTCATCATCGGCGAAGGCCCCGCCGCCAGAAGTGTGCGCATTGATCTGGCCCGCTTCACATTGATCGGCGCCACCACGCGCACGGGTTTGCTGACCACGCCACTGCGTGATCGTTTCGGCATTCCGGTGCGGCTTGATTTTTACAATGCCGATGAACTGCTGCAAATCATTGAGCGCGGTGCGCGCATCATGGCCCTGCCCATCACTGAAGACGGCGCGCGCGAGATCGCCAAGCGCAGCCGAGGCACACCGCGTATCGCGGGAAGACTTCTACGCCGCGTGCGCGATTTCGCATCCGTCGACGGCAGTTCACAAGTTACTGCACAATCTGCCGATAAAGCTTTGAAATTATTGGATGTTGACAACGCCGGGCTGGATGCGTTGGATCATCGTTATTTGAAATGCATCGCCCTCAATTTCGGCGGCGGGCCTGTCGGCATCGATACGATTGCGGCTTCGCTCTCAGAAGCGCGTGATACTTTGGAGGACGTAGTTGAATCTTACTTGTTGCAACTCGGCTTCTTGAATCGCACCCCAAGAGGAAGGCTGCTGACGCATCACGCGTTCAAACATTTAGGCCTCGCCATGCCGCAGGGTAGCGAGATCACGCAAGGCGTTTTGCCGCTGAGTGACGGAGAATGACCGTCATCTACGCCCTCCGCATCAACTACGAAGACACCGACTTTTCCGGTTTCGTCTATCATGCCAATTATCTCAAATTCTGCGAACGCGCCCGCAGCGATTATCTGCGCGTCAAGGGCGTGGACCAGAAATCTATGTTCGCCGAAGGCGCGGCCTTCGTCGTGCGCCGCATGGATTGCAACTTCTTGGCCCCGGCGCGCTTTGAAGACGAACTTATCGTCGCAACCGATTTCAAGGAAATGGCGGGCGCAAGGTTCGAACTCTTCCAAACCATCAAGCGCGGGCCAGACACCCTCTTCACCGCCGCCGTCACCGTTGTGCTGATCGATGGAAGAGGCAAGCCGAAGCGCATCTCCGCCAATCTCGCGGCGGTGCTAACCCATCCTTAACCACAAAGCTGATTCAAGCCGCCAACCGGGGTACAAGGCCCCGGCGCTGCGCTGATTCGGCAAAACATTGCTGTGGCCGCAGTTTTGACAGATTTTGCTGGTGAGAGCCTCCCCGCTTTGGGGACGATAGGGCAAGGGCAGCACCAGCTGTTGGGGACAAGGATTTAAGAATTTATGGATCAGGTGACCACCGCACCAGTCGCAACAGGCGGCGCGCAAATATCGCTTTGGCATTTGTTGTTCCAAGCGTCGTGGCCTGTCTTCATCGTGATGATCGGGCTGGGCCTTGCCTCGCTCTGGTGTTGGTCGATCATTTTCGAAAAATTCTACGCGGTCCGCAAAATGAATTCCGCCAATGACAAGTTTGAAAATCAATTCTGGTCCGGCCAATCGCTGGATGATCTTTATCATTCCATGGCCAACCGCAGTTCGATTGGCATGGCTGCGATTTTCACCGCCGCCATGGAAGAATGGAAGCGCAGCCAGGGGGCAGCCTTGCGCGCGGGCTTTGCCGGAACTTTAAAGCGCATCGAAAAAGTGATGGATGTGGCCATCCAAAAAGAAATGGGTGGATTGGAATCGCGCTTGCTCTTTCTCGCCACCGTCGGCTCCGCTGGCCCCTTCATCGGCCTCTTCGGCACGGTCTGGGGGATCATGACGTCTTTCCAGGGCATCGCCAATTCGCAGAATACCAACTTGGCTGTGGTGGCCCCCGGCATTGCCGAAGCTTTGTTTGCCACGGCCATTGGCCTTGTCGCCGCCATACCAGCGACAATTTTCTATAACATGTATTCTTCTGACGCGGCCAAGATCGGCACGCGCCTGGAAAACTTCGCGGATGAATTCTCGGCCATCATCTCGCGGCAATTGGATGAGAGAGCTTAAACATGGGTGCAGGTGGTGCCAGAGCCTCAGGCTATTCGCGGCGCAATTCAAGACGCCGGACCAACCACGGCACAATGAGCGACATCAACGTCACCCCCCTGGTGGACGTTATGCTTGTGCTCTTGATCGTGTTCATGGTGGCCGCACCGCTGATGACGGTGGGCGTTCCCATTGAACTGCCCAAGACCCAAGCCAAGCAGATCAACACGTCAACCGAGCCACTCACAGTTTCAGTGAGTGCAGACCGCACCATTCATCTGCAAAACACGGTGATCAAGCTGGAAGAGCTTGCCCCCAAGCTTCAGGCCCTCGCCAAGAATGGCAATCAGGAACAGTTGATGGTCCGCGCGGATACAGCCGTGCCCTATGGTGCCGTGATGGAAGTGATGGGTGTTCTCAATCAGGCCGGCTACACCAAGATTGGGCTTGTCACTTCACCTGTCGACAAAAAGCCAACACCTTGACGCGATGAAGAAGCCCTTTGCCATATCGCTGGGGTTTCACGCTGCCATCCTTCTGGCAGCGCTTGTCGTTCTGCCCACGCCAAAGCCCTTTCAAGTGAAACCACCCGAAGCCATTCAGGTCGACATCAGCGCCGTGATCGCCGACAAATCGCAGAAAATGGCAACGACAAAAGATCCAAGCCCGCCGTCAGATACGCCAGCCCCTAAGGAAACCAAGGTGGTCAAAGACGTGCCGCCTGCGCCTAAGGTGGCCGACGAAGTGAAAACCGCCGCGCGTGAGCCAACCCAGCCACCGCCCGAAAAAACGCCAGACCCACCAAAGCCCAAGCCCGCAGAACCAACGCCGCTAAATTCCGATCCCCTGAAACAACTCATCACCGAGGACCAGCAAAAGCTGGACACGCAGAGCACGCTTGCGGAATTGAAGAAAGAGCAAGATCAGAAAAAGGCAGATGATAAGAAAAAAGCTGAGGAGCTGAAAAAAGCCGAAGAAAAAAAGAAGATCGATCAGAAGAAGAAACTCGATCAAGTCTTGGCCGAGGCGCAGGCTCAGTTAAACAAGATCGCCGGTGAATCAACGGCCCCTGCCAAACCCTCTGATAAAAAGGGTGCGCCCAAACTGACGACGAAGGACGCAACAGGCAGTGACGCGGCAGATACAGCAACAATCACCGCAGCCCTTGTGGCCAAGGTGAAGCAATGTTTCAACATTCCGCCCGCCGCACGTGAAGCCAATATCTCGGTGCCCATCCATTTCAAACTGAACACGGATGGCTCAGTCAACGGCCAGCCCGAAGTGGCCCAGGGTGGCGGCGATCCGGTCTTTGACCTCACGGCCCGCGCCGCCATTTCGGCCATCGTCGAATGCCAGAAATATGATCTCCCCGCTGATCAATATGACCAGTGGAAAGACAATGTGCTAGACTTTAACCCCACCCAGCTTGCAGGCTAAAATGATATGACGTTTATGACAGTTCACGCAACAATCGCCCTTCCCGCCGCGGGGGAAGGTGCCCGAAGGGCGGATGAGGGTCTTATCGCGAGTCCAATAGCAAACACGCGATGGGGGCTAAGGCCCTCATCCGGCCTGTCGGCCACCTTCCCCCGCAGGGGGAAGGGCAAAAATGACCGGGGGCTTTTCGCAAATGATCGGCTTGCATCACATTCTTGGAGCGAGGCTCTGCTGTGTTTCTTTTTTGCACTCGCAATCTTTTTTACCGCCAACACTGCCTTCGCCGTCACCGGCACGGTGACCAGTGGCAAGATTGATCCCTTGCCCATCGCCATTGCACCCTTCATCGCAGAACCGGGAGCTGAGACTGACTCCGCCGCGGTCTCCGGCATCATCGCCAATGATCTGGCGCATTCCGGCTATTTCACACCGCTGCCACCCCAAAGTTTCATCGAGCAGATCGGTAACTTTGATCAGAATCCAAATTTTGCGTCTTGGCAGCAGGTAAAGGC
>JAYWAB010000024.1:0-5443 GCA_043782835.1 Aestuariivirga sp. | reverse complement strand
CATTTGCAGGCAAGCGCTGCACAGGTGTCAGCTATACGCGCAACAGCCAAACCAAGACGGTAAACTGCAACGAAGCTGTCTTACTAGCGGCGGGCAGTTACAACACCCCAAAGTTACTCATGCTGTCCGGCATCGGGCCAACTGCGCACCTCAAAACCCATGGCATTAATACAGTCGTTGACCTGCCAGGTGTGGGCGAAAATTTGCAGGACCATCACGAAGTGCCCGTCGTTTCCGCCACCAATGGCCACTTTGGCTATGACGGTGAAGACAAGGGCCTGCGCGCACTCAAAAACGGCTTGCAATATCTGATGTTTAAAACTGGTCCGGTGACCAGCAATGGCGTTGAAGCTTGTGCTTATATTGATCCCGATGGCGGCAAGCGCCCGACAATCAAAATGTATTGTGTGCCGTCGGTATATCTTGACGCAGATGTGCAAGGTGCAAAACCAAAGAATGGCGTGACATTGAATGCTTGCCTCTTGCGCCCGGCCTCACGCGGCACAGTGCGCCTGCGATCTGCCAACCCGCTCGACAAACCGCTCATTGACAATAATTATCTGGCAGAGCCAGAAGATTTGCGCCTCGAAATCGCAGGCCTGCGCTATGCCCGCGAAATCTTGAAGCAGAGTCCTATCTCTGCGCGCATCACGGTTGAAGTCTTGCCCGGCAAGGATGTCACCAGCGCAAAGGATTTGGGCGAACATTGCCGCCGTACCGTCAAAACCAATTGGCACCCGGTCGGCACGGCGCGCATGGGCAAAGCCAAGGATAAGTTCGCCGTGTTGGATGATGATTTGCGCGTGCGGGGGCTTGATGGTCTGCGCGTGATTGATGCCTCGGCCATGCCCTTCATCCCTTCCGGCAACACCAATGCGCCTGTCATGGCCTTGGCCAGCCGCGCCATAGACTTGCTTTGAATGTTCAAGTGGAGAAACACCCCATGACAAAACTCAATTTCGCCAATCTCCCCGAAATCGGCAAGCGCATGCGTGTGCCGCATTACCCGCGCTCAAGCCTGAAAGGCGGCATTCTCCATTTTGGTTTGGGTAATTTCCATCGCGCGCATCTTGCGGTCTATATGGATGACTTGTTCAACCAGGGCCTGAACCACGATTGGGCTTTGATCGGCGCTGGCGTAATGAGCCAAGATGAAGCCATGCGCCAGTTATTGTCTGCGCAAGACTTTCTGACGACTGTGGTCGAACAAGACAACGATCTTTCCACAGCCCATGTGACAGGCGCGATGATTGATTTCATTTCGCCCAATGACAAGAAGGCGACTTTGGAAAAGCTCGCTGATCCCACCATTCGCATCGTCTCGATGACGATTACTGAAGGGGGCTATTTCATCGATCCTGCCACCCAGAAGTTTGACCCTGCGCATCCCGCAATTGCCAAGGATGGCGCGCATCCAGACGACCCCGCAACTGTTTTTGGTTTTATAGTTGCAGGCCTCAAGGCGCGCAAAGCCAAGGGCATTGCGCCATTCACGGTCATGTCCTGTGATAACGTACCTCACAACGGAGTCGTCGCTCGCAATGCCGTCGTGGGCTTGGCCAAACTGTCAGACCCCGCACTGGCAGAGTGGATCAGCGCCAATGTCGCTTTCCCCAACGCAATGGTGGATAGAATCACGCCAGCAACGGGCGATAGAGAACGCAAAGTTTGCGCCGAGCAATTTGGTATAAGTGATGCCTGGCCTGTGTTTTGCGAAGAGTTCAAGCAATGGGTGGTCGAAGATAACTTTCCGCAGGGCCGCCCAGCTTGGGAAAAGGTTGGCGCACAATTTGTGAAAGACGTGACGCCATGGGAATATATGAAAATCCGCATCCTCAATGGCGGCCACGCTGTCATCGCCTATATCGGCGGCCTGATGGATATTCATTTTGTCCATGAAGCCATGGAGACGCCTTTGATCAAGGCCTATCTTAAGAAAGTGACGGATGAGGAAATCCGCCCGACCATTCACCCTGTGCCGGGCACCGATCTCCTAGACTATCAGAAGCTGATTGAGCGTCGTTTCGCCAATCCCAAAATCGCCGACACGATCCGCAGGCTCTGTCTTGATGGCTCTAACCGCCAACCCAAGTTTATTGTCCCGCCAATTGCCGATCGCTTGAAGGACGGAAAATCCATTGAAGGCCTGGCCCTCGAATCTGCACTCTGGTGCCGCTATTGCTATGGCACGACCGACAGCGGCAAGGTGATTGAACCCAATGATCCGAGCTGGGATGCCCTGCAAACCAGAGCAAAAATCGCAAAAAACAATCCGCAACATTGGCTGGATATGGCCGAAGTTTATGGTGACGTAGGCAAACATCCCGAGATGCAAAAACAGTTTACGCGTTATTTGAATGCGATCTGGAAAGATGGCGCGGAGAAAACGGTGAAGGCCTATTTGGCGGATTGATAAGTGCTCCTCCCTCACCCGCTCTTGCGGGGGAGGGGCAGGGGTGGGGGTGGTGCAGTGATTGCAAACTCAGCATTTGAGGGTGTTTTGCCCAGCCCACCCCACCCTAGCCCTCCCCTTCAAGAAAGGGGAGGGAGAAGTGCTATACATTGGCATCCTATGGAACTTCCGCTTCCCGATCCCAAATCAGTTTTCGTTTCCCCAAATAAATCGCTATAGGCTCCCCTGATCAACACGGAGCCTCCATCATGAAATCCCGCGCAGCAGTAGCCTTTGAAGCCGGCAAACCATTGGAGATCGTCGAAGTTGACGTAGCAGGCCCACGCGAAGGCGAAGTGCTGGTCGAAATCAAAGCCACAGGCGTCTGCCATACAGACGAGTTCACCATTTCAGGCGCGGATCCCGAAGGGTTGTTCCCCGCGATCATGGGTCATGAAGGTGCAGGGATCGTGGTTGATGTCGGTCCGGGGGTGAAGTCTCTGAAGAAGGGCGATCATGTGATCCCGCTTTACACGCCTGAATGCCGCGAGTGTGACTATTGCCTCAACCCTAAAACCAATCTCTGCCAGAAAATTCGTACAACACAGGGCAAGGGTCTGATGCCGGATGGAACCTCGCGCTTTTCCTATAAGGGCCAAGCCATTCATCACTATATGGGCTGTTCCACATTCTCGAACTATACTGTGTTGCCCGAAATCGCTCTGGCCAATGTGCGCCAGGATGCGCCCTTTGAAAAGATTTGTTACATCGGTTGCGGCGTCACCACTGGTGTGGGTGCCGTCATCAACACAGCGAAAGTAGAAGTGGGTTCCACCGCCATTGTCTTTGGCCTCGGGGGTATTGGTCTCAATGTCATCCAAGGCTTGCGCCTTGCGGGGGCGAGACAGATTGTCGGCGTTGATATGAATGACGACAAAGAATCCTGGGGCCGCAAATTCGGTATGACGCATTTCGTCAACCCAGGCAAAGTGTCTGGCGATATGGTGGCTCACCTCGTTGAGCTCACAGGCGGTGGCGCTGATTACACCTTCGAATGTATCGGCAATGTCAAAGTCATGCGCATTGCTTTGGAAGCCGCGCATAAAGGTTGGGGCCAATCCATCATCATCGGTGTGGCAGGCGCAGGCCAGGAAATTTCAACGCGTCCCTTCCAATTGGTCACAGGCCGTTCATGGCGTGGTACAGCATTTGGCGGCGCGCGTGGTCGCACCGACGTGCCCAAAATTGTCGATTGGTATATGGACGGCAAGATCGAGATTGATCCGATGATCACCCATGTTCTGCCGCTCGAAAAAATCAATCACGCTTTTGATTTAATGCACGAAGGCAAGTCCATCCGCAGCGTGATTGTTTACTGACACAGATGGCGGAACTTCTTCTCAATATGCAGGCCATTGGCTTGACCTTTGGCGGCAGGCCCGTTCTGGATGGCGCGGAACTGATGCTGCACGATAATGACCGCATGTGTGTGGTCGGGCGCAATGGCTCAGGCAAATCCACGCTCCTCAAAATTGCTGCGGGATTGGTTGAACAAGATCATGGAACGGTTTGGCTTCAGCCCTCGACTACTTTGCGCTACTTACCGCAAGAACCTGATTTTACAGGATTTAAGTCAGTTTTTGACTACGTTGTTGAAGGCCTGGGTCCAACCGATGATCCCTATCGTTGCCGTCACTATTTGAATGAATTGGGCCTGTCGGGCGAAGAAGACCCTGCCAGACTTTCCGGTGGCGAAGGTCGCCGCGCTGCCCTGGCCCGCACCTTGGCACCCGAGCCTGATATTTTACTTTTGGACGAACCAACGAACCATCTCGATCTCCCCGCCATCGAATGGCTGGAAGCCGAACTTAAATCTTTGCGCTCGGCTTTTATTTTGATCAGCCATGACCGCCGCTTTCTCGAAAAACTGTCCAATCGCACCATCTGGCTGGATCGCGGCCAAACCAAGCGCATGAACCGTGGCTTTGCCCATTTTGAAGAATGGCGCGACAAAGTGTTGGAAGAAGAAGAAATCAATCAACAAAAACTATCCCAGCGCATCGCCACCGAAGAGCATTGGATGCGTTATGGCGTCACCGCGCGGCGCAAACGCAACATGCGCCGTGTGGAACTTCTCGGTAGCTTGCGTAGAGAACGCAAAGACCATGTGGGATCGCAAGGCAACGTGCGCCTTGCGGCATCAGCGGGCGATCTGTCGGGCAAGCTCGTGGTGGAAGCCAAGAAGTTTTCAAAAAACTTTGGAGATCGCGCCATTGTGGCGGGTCTTGATCTTTTGCTCTTGCGCGGTGACAGATTGGCCATCGTCGGCCCCAATGGCGCGGGCAAAACCACCTTGATCAAATTGATCACAGGTGCACTCGAACCTGACAAAGGCTCCATCAAACAAGGCACCAATTTACAAATCGTAGCGCTCGATCAGAGCCGCGCCAGTTTGAATCCGGAAGACCTCGTACAGGATGTCATCACCGCAGGTCGCGGCCAATCCGTCACCATCAACGGTGAAACCAAACACGTCGTCACTTATATGCAAGACTTTCTCTTTCGTCCGGAGCAGGCGCGAACGCCTGTATCAGTTCTTTCAGGCGGTGAGCGCGCGCGTCTGATCTTGGCACGCGAATTGGCCAAGCCTTCGAACTTTCTGATTCTCGACGAACCCACAAACGATTTAGATTTGGAAACGCTCGATCTGCTGCAAGAACTCTTGAGCGAATATACCGGCACTGTTTTGCTCGTCAGTCATGATCGTGACTTTCTCGACAAACTTGCCACATCGGTCTTGATGTTTGAAGGTGATGGCAATTGGCGCGAATATGCCGGGGGCTATACCGATATGCTGGCCCAGCGCGGCGCAGGCGTTATGGCTCGCAAAACCAAGGTGATACCAAAAGCCCCCGTCGAGAAACTGTTCGCACCGGCCCCCAAGCCATCTGTCGCCAAAAGCAAACTCTCGTTCAAAGAAAAATATGCGCTGGAAACACTGCCCGCCAAGATCGAGGCTTTGAAAAGGGAATTGTCGATATTGGAAGTCGA
>JAYWAB010000023.1:0-5182 GCA_043782835.1 Aestuariivirga sp. | reverse complement strand
CTTAAAACATGCTCCGCCGAGACACTGTCAAAACGGCTGGAAGGCAAGGACGTCAGTGCCGTATCTTGTCCATTGAGAATATGTTTCAGCCCCGGCTCTTCGAACAACGTCTCATTGACCAGGATTTCTGACGGCGAAAGCCGCGCCAAATCCGCCGCAAGCCGGTTACCATCGCTGGCCATCACGGCAAGTTCTCCGGTAGAAATATCAGCAAAGCTCAAAGCCAACTCGCCCGTGCTGCGGCTGCCAGTCAAACAGGCAAGGAAATTACTGGAGGCCGAATCCAGCAGCGCGTCTTCCATCAATGTGCCCGGTGTGATCAAACGGATCACTTCGCGCGCCACGACAGATTTAGCGCCGCGCTTCTTGGCCTCAGCCGGGTCTTCCATCTGCTCAGCCAATGCCACCCGGTGGCCATGGCGGATGAGTTTTTGCAAATATTGGTCCAAGGCATGAACCGGAACGCCGCACATCGGAATATCAGCGCCCCGGTGCTTGCCCCGTTTGGTGAGTGCTATGCCCAACGTGGCCGAGGCCTTTTCGGCATCCTCAAAGAATAATTCGTAGAAATCGCCCATCCGGTAGAGGAGCAGCGCACCCGTATGCTGCGCCTTGATCTCAAGATACTGCGCCATCATCGGCGTGGCCGGGGCATTGGCGTCTGGCAAAGGGTTTGGGCTTTGGGCATCCATCCTCAACCCATAACAAAGCGCGAGCACAAGGCCAAATGGCTTTTGTCGGGCTAAGAAGTGGAAGGTCTGCCAAAGCGCTCAAAATAGCGCGGGTTGATGGCGCGCACGGGCAAAATCACCAACACATCGATGGTATTGAAATCCCGGTCGATCACACAGCCTTCGCCAAAATAACAACCTAGCCGGAGATAGCCTTTCACCAAGGGAGGAAGGTTTTTCATCATCAGTTTCTCGTCAACGGTCTCAGGTGGAGGGGGCGGCAGGGCACAGGCCCGGTCCACCCGGGCTGCCACTTTCCATTCTAGGGGTGCAGGCCTGTGCTGGGCCAGATAATGCAGCGCTGCGGCATGGCGCGCCACATCCGTGCCCTCAAAGCTGGCGCAACCCAACATCACATCAATCTTATGGTGGCGCACGAAATCCCAAATACCTTGCCAGAGAAGCTCAATAACTTGTGCGCCCCGCGCCTCTTTTAAAATGCAAGAGCGCCCCAATTCCAAAAATTGTAAATCTGCCTTCCGTGACAGAAGTGGCGCAAGATCAAACTCTGCATCACTGTAAAATCCACCCACCTGGGCAGCGCCCGCTTGCGTGATCAAGCGGTAGGTGCCAACCAGATTTCCATCGCTTAAAGCAAACCCATTGGTTTGTTCCGATGCAGCCTCAATGACCAAGAGATGTTCTGAGATGAGATCATAGTGATCGGCATCAAGCCCGCTGTCGCCTGTGGAAGCAACACCGCGTTCTTCCATAAAGACCTGATGCCGCAATGTCTGAGCCACGCGAACGTCTTCTGCCGATTGCGCCAGCCGCACCTTCATAGGGCCGCGCTTAAAACCATAGGCCTGCATAACGCAAGCTCTTTTGGCCTAAGCCGCTTGGCGGCCCCGCATCAGAAGGGCAATCTTCTCTTCAAGATCCAGGCGATCAAAAGGCTTGGCCAAATGATCATTCATGCCCGCCTCTTTGCACTCAGACAGGTCTTCGGCTCGCACATTGGCCGTCAAAGCCAGAAGGGGCAGGTTGCGATAGTCAGTATAGGCTTTGTCATGTCGAATGGCACGGGCCACCGCCAGGCCGGAAAGTTGCGGCATCTCAACGTCCAACAAGGCAAGATCAAAATCGGAGGATGTTTTTAAGGCCGTCAATGCGGCAGCGCCATCCTGCGCGATCACGACCTTGTGCCCGGCGCGCTCAAGGAACGTCCGTGCCAGAAGCGCATTGATCATATTGTCTTCAGCCAACAGAATAGTGAAGGTTCGCAATGGCGCCGCGTTGAAGCGCGCTTTCGCCTTGCGGTCGGTGGCTGCTTTTCCCAACAACAATCCCGTCTGCTTGAGGGACTTGCCGTCATACTCAGAAAGTTGGTTGAGCAAAGTCGAACGTCGCACTGGTTTCAGCAAGTATCCAGCAAATGGCGCGGCCAAGAGATCGACATGATTTTTGCGCTGTTCTGCCTTCAACATCACCCACACGCCGATGGGCGTTGGCCCGGCATGAGCATTTTGTTTTTTTGCCCAGGCCCGTAATGTTGCGCTGTAACGTGCTGAGCAAATGAACTGCGTCAGCGGCGTTGGTGTGGTCAACTGCATGGCCAATTCCCTGCTGGTCTCGATAAAGTAAATATCAGCGCCCCATTCTTGCAAGGTCTTGGCCAAGTGGTCGCGGGTGAAACCCGGTACCAGAGCCAATGCATAGCGGCGATTGGCCAGCGGGTGCTTGGGCGCTTCGTGGTGAATTTGACTTTCGATCGGGAGATTTGCGGTAAAACACGAGCCCTTGCCCGAAATGGATGTCACCTCTATCGCACCGCCCATGGCTTCAACCAGTTTGCGGCAGATCGCGAGGCCAAGTCCGGTGCCGCCAAAGTTTTTGTGTGTTGAATCATTGGCCTGAACATATTCACCAAAGATACGCAAAGATTCATCTTGTGTCATACCAATGCCGGTATCACTCACAGAGATTTGCAGACGTCCGTTTTGCGGTCGCATGACTTCAATCGCGATTGCACCCTTCTGCGTAAATTTGATGGCATTGCCTGCCAGATTGAACAGAATTTGACGCAGCCGTAATTCATCGCTTTGGATTTCGCGGGGCACATCCAGGGCCACACGTGAGGAGATCTCAATTCCCTTGGCATGGGCGCGCGGCGACAATAATTCTGTCACGCTTTCAACCAAGGCCACAAGATCGACCGCCGCGCGCTGTGTTTTTGTTTTGCTTTCAAGTTTTGCAGTGTCGAGAATTTCATCCACGATAGACAGTAATATGCGCCCCGAACTATGCGCCGTGTGAGCATAATTGCGCTGTTCTTCAGACAGTTCAGTTTCTTCCAGCAGGCCCAACATGCCGATGACACCATTGAGCGGGGTTCGAATTTCATGGCTCATCGTTGCCAGCATCCGTGATTTTTCGCGAGAGATGGCTTCGGCCTGCGCCCGTGCGGTTTCGGCGGCGATCATGGCCGTCAACATACGGTGCTCGCGGCCAACCTGCTGGTTGCGCAATAACCAAACCATCCCGATGAGCAAAGTCATTGACGAGGCAATCATAACATAAGCAGGCGTTGTGTTATGGCTATAGAGAACCGCTGCCGCAGCTGCCGAATAAGCAAAAAGCGTTGCGGCGGTGGCAAGAAAAAGGGCTGTCAGGATCGGACGAGAATCGCCGAACTCCGATCGTTGAGCTTTAGTTTGTTTTGGTGCAAGCAAAGTCATTGACCGAATGTCTAACCGGGAACTCCTATCCAACAAGTTCAAAAATAATGTGGTTTCAATTTGCGGTAAACAGCCGCTGAATCACATTGGTAAAATTTGAATGATCAGGCCGCTTGCCGGAAAGACGCGGGCTTTTGCCGATAACTCAAGGCTTCTGCCAAATGCGCGCGCGAAATTTCTGTCGCCGCCGCCAGATCAGCAATGCTCCGCGCCACCCGCAAAACTCTGTGGTAACCACGTGCTGAAAGATTCATCGCCTCAGCGGCATCGCGCAGCAGGGCTTGGCCTGCGGGGTCAAGCGGCGCAATCGCATCCAGTACGTCGCCGTCAGCCTCCGCATTGGTGCGCAGATTTTCCAAACCCAAAGCGTGAAAGCGTTCCAGCTGCCGCAGGCGCGCCGCTGCAACACGCAAAGCCACGTCGGCACTTTTTTCCTTGGGCGCAGGCAGAGAAAGATCAATGGCCCGCACGGCGGAAAGTTCGAGCTGAATATCCATCCGGTCCAGTAATGGCCCAGAAACGCGCGATTGATAGTCCGCCGCACAGCGCGGGCCGAGGCGGCAGTTATGTCCAGGCTCCCCGGCCATGCCACATTTGCATGGGTTCATCGCCGCGATCAGTTGGAACCGCGCTGGGTAAGTCACATGATAATTGGCGCGCGCCACTAAAGTTTCTCCGGTTTCCATCGGCTGGCGCAAGGCTTCGAGTACCCGCGGTTGAAACTCCGGCAACTCGTCGAGAAACAAAACCCCATGATGCGCCAATGCCATTTCGCCGGGCTTGGGCTTGAGGCCCCCGCCCACCAGGGCTGGCATTGAAGCGGAATGATGCGGATTGCGGAAAGGGCGCCGCATGGTCAGCTGCCCGTCTTTCAGCTCACCCCCCAAAGAGGCGATCATCGAAACATCCAGCATCTCACGCGGATCTAACGGCGGCAGGATGGAAGGCAGACGCTGGGCCAACATCGATTTGCCAGCCCCCGGCGGCCCCACCATCAAGAGATGATGCCCGCCAGCTGCGGCAACTTCCAAGGCGCGTTTGGCGGATTCCTGGCCCTTGATCTCGCACAAATCCGGCAAAGCCCGCTCAACTATGGAAAGATGGGGCGAGGGCCGCGAGAGAACTTGTGAGCCTTTCACATGATTGATCAGCTGGACCAAATTATCAGGTGCCAGAATATCCAGACGGTCCCCCGCCCAAGCCGCCTCGCGACCAGACTGTTTGGGGCAGATGATGCCCATGTCCCGCGCATTGGCCGCCATAGCGGCGGGCAGGGCACCGGAAACCGCAAGCAAACTGCCATCCAAAGCCAGCTCACCCAACACCACATAGCGCGATAGAAAATCCGGCGGGATCACACCCAACGCCGAAAGCACGGCCATGACGATCGGCAAATCATAATGGCTGCCTTCCTTGGGCAGGTCAGCAGGGGAGAGATTAACCACCAAGCGCTTGCCGGGAAGCCCCAACCCAATGGCATGAAGGGCAGCGCGCACCCGTTCGCGGCTTTCTGAGATGGCCTTGTCGCCCAATCCCACAATGTTGAAATTGACATGCCCGGAGAGAAACTGCGCCTGCACATCAACTGGCAAGGCCTCAACCCCCTGAAATGCAACTGTCGCAACCCGCGCCGTCATCTGACTGACCCCAATCCGTAACGACGCTAGGCCGAAACCAAATTCAGAGTCAAGAACATTTAAAGAACGGAAAAGTTGCCTTCCCAAAGCGATTGCAAGCGCTGCGCCGCCACCCGGGCGAAACTCCGGATCACAG
>JAYWAB010000022.1:0-11914 GCA_043782835.1 Aestuariivirga sp. | reverse complement strand
AGACACGACTGCGGTGCCGCCAGCGGTGTTGGTGACGGTCTTCGCCAGTGTCAACTTGGGCGCGACGTCATTGTTGTTAATGGTGCAGGTGGCGTTTTGGTTGAGACCAAGTATCAGGCTGTTGCCCGTCAAAGTTCCGGCCGTGCAGGTCCAAGGATCGGGGGCGTAGCCCACTGGCCCAGATTCAGAGAGCGTATAGGTTCCGGCATTAACAGCGGCACCGGTGACAGATGCATTGCCCGATTTGCCGCTGATGTTTGTCGGACCCATAGCCGTCAAGGTGAAGCCGTTGGTGCCAAAAGCACCGCCGTGGGTGTTCGAGACGGTTTTGACCAAGGTCAGGGTGGGGCCGATATCATTGTTATTGATGGTGCAGGTTGAAGTCTGACCAATGGCCAAGACCAAGCTGCTGCCGGTCAGCGTTCCGGCTGTGCAGGACCATGCCCCGGCGGTGTAACCTGCTGGCCCCGTTTCACTGAGCGTATAAGTGCCTGCGTTAACATTGGCCGCTGTGACAGCAGGTCCACTTGTTGGGCCAGAGATCGTCGTCGGGCCGGTGGCTGAGAGGGTGAAGTCCGTCGCCAGCGCTGCTCCGCCGTTGTCGTTGGTGATAGTCTTTTTAAGCGTGAGAACTGGTGCGATGTCGTTGTTGTTGATGGCGCAGCTTGCGTTTTGACCTGCGGCCAGAACCAGGCTGCTGCCTGTCAGCGTGCCCGATGTGCAAGACCAAGGGCCCGCAACGTAGCCCGGCACGGCAGACTCCGAGAGCGCGTAGGTACCGATCTGGACGGTTGCGTTGGTGACAGATCCGGCGCCAGTGATGCCCGTGATGTTGGTCGGGCCTGTGGCGGAGAGTGTGACAGATGGAACTGTCAGTGTGCCGCCGTTGTCGTTGGTGACGGTTTTCGCCAGCGTCAAGGTTGGCAATTGGTTGTTGGTAAAGATGCAGGTGAAATCGGCACCCGCTTTCACATTGGCTGCGAGAATGGTGAGCGTATTGCTTGCCAAACCGCCGATCGCACCTGTGTTGCCCGTAACTGCGCTATTGGCGTCGGTGCAGGATGCTGATGCCAAGGCAAAGCCAGTCACCGGGGTTTCAGTGATGGTCGTATTGGTGGCCAATGTGCTGATGTTGATGGCAGTCGGCGCTACAGGAGCTGCAGTTCCAGCTGTTGTCGTTGTAATTCCTGCTGGCGAGCTCGCAAGATTTGACTGGGTGAACGTGAACGGTCCGCCCACGCCGCCGACTGTTGTTTTCTGCACTTTTACAGTTGGTGTCTTCGAATTCGTGAATGTGCAGGCGATGTTGGAACCTGCAGCTGTTGCAGCGGCATCAAGGGCAACAGCACCAGTGACCAAATTTGGCGTGGCCGTACCACCGGTCCCTAGACCCGTGCAAGTTGCCGAAGCCAACGTATATCCTGCGGGTATCGCTTCCGTAATTGTAGTGGGCGCGCCGAATGCGGTGAGCGTTTGCGCTGCGCCCGCAACGCCTGTGCCAGATGTTACCGTTGTGATCGTCTGATTTGACCAACCATTGGTGCCAGAGAAGCTGAATGGCCCTGCTCCGCCATTGCTGATTTTGGTGAGTTGAACCGTCGGCAATTTGTTGTTGGTGAAAGTACAAGAGATGTTGGAACCAGCAGCAGTGGCCGCAGCATCAAGTGCAACAGCCCCTGTTGCGAAGTTTGGAACTGCTGTGCCGCCCGTGCCAAGGCCTGTGCAGGTCGCTGACGAAAGGGCGTAGCCTGATGGAATGGTTTCCGTAATTGTCGTCGCAACACCCGCTGCGGTCAGCGTTTGTGCGGCTCCCGCGACACCCGTACCAGCAGTTGTGGTTGTGATCGTCTGGCTGGTCCAGCCATTGGTGCCCGTGAAGGTAAAAGGCCCAACGCCGCCGTTGCTGATCTTGGAGAGTTGGACTGTCGGCAGCTTGGAGTTTGTGAAAGTACAGGCGATATTGGAACCTGCTGCCGTGGCAGCCGCATCAAGGGCAACGGCACCTGTTGCAAGATTTGGTGTTGCCGTGCCGCCAGTGCCAAGGCCTGTGCAAGTCGCTGAAACAAGTGCGTAACCAGCCGGGATGGTTTCCGTGATGGTGGTCGCGGTGCCTGCTGCCGTCAAAGTTTGTGTGGCCCCTGCCACACCAGTGCCAGCGGTTGCTGTTGTAATGATCTGGCTGGTCCAGCCGTTGGTTCCAATAAAGGTAAACGGCCCGACCCCACCATTGCTGATCTTGGTGAGTTGAACCGTAGGCAAACGATTATTGGTGAAGACACACGTGTAATCCGCACCCGCCTTGATATTGGCAATCGGAATTGTGACGGCAGACGTGGCTGAAGTTACGGGTGTTGAATTCAAGGTGATGGCGGAATTGGCATCCGTACAGATCGCACCACCCGACGCATAGGCGGCATTGGCATTTTCAGTCAGCGCGACAGCTGTGCCGATCGACGCATTGATGGCCGCTGGTGCTGCAGGTTCAGGCGAAAGTGTCGTCGTCGTGATTGACGCTGGCGTGCTGGCAAGGCCTGTTTGCGTGAAGGTAAAAGGCCCACCCGCAGTGCCATTGGTTTGTTTCTGAACTTTAACGGTCGGAGTTTTGGTATTGGTAAAGGTACAAGCTATGTTGGAACCAGCCGCTGTGGCGGGGGCGTTCAATGCCAAGGCACCGGTCGCAAGATTTGGCGTGGCCGTGCCGCCTGTTCCCATGCCGGAGCACGTGGCCGAAGTTAGCGTGTAACCCGTCGGAATCGTTTCGGTGATTGTTGTTGCGATTGCAGCGGCGGTCAAAATTTGGGTTGCACCTGTAACGCCTGTGCCTGATGTCACCGTCGTAATCGTCTGGCTGGTCCAGCCATTGGTGCCTGTAAATATAAAACCCCCGACAGCGCCATTGCTGATCTTGGTGAGTGTAACAGTTGGCAGCTTGGTATTGGTGAAAGTACAGGCGATGTTTGAGCCTGCAGCCGTGGCGGCAGTGTCCAGAAGGAGCGCACCCGTGGCAAGGTTCGGTGTGGCCGTGCCGCCCGTGCCCATGCCCGTACATGTGGCCGAAGCCAGCTTGTAGCCAGCCGGAATGGTTTCAGTCATCGTTGTTGCTGTTGCAGCGGCCGTTAAAGTTTGGGTGGCACCGGCAACGCCCGTGCCGGATGTTACGGTTGTGATTGTTTGATTGGCCCAGCCATTGGTGCCTGTGAAACTAAATCCGCCAACGCCGCCATTGCTGATTTTTGTCAAGTTGACGGTGGGCAGTTTTGTGTTGGTATAGGCGCAGGTCCATGCCGCGCCAGCAACCATCGCCGTGTTGGGAATTGTAACAGCAGTGCCACTGGCAACGGTAATTGGACTGGCGGCACCAACGCCATCCGTTGCAGCATTGGCATCTGTACATACCGCAGCCGTCGAATAGCCCGCAGCACTGGCTGCGGTTTCTGTCACCACAGCTTGAGTGCCCACTGTTCCCAAGTTAGACTGCGCCGAAGTTATCGCTGTGCCTGCGGTTGCCGTTGTTACCGCGTCGGTTGGGTTGCTCAGACCCGTCAGTGTGTAATTGAATGTGCCTATGGCGCCGAGTGATGTCTTCTTGACAGCCACCGTGGGCAGTTTCGTGTTGGTAAATGTGCAGGTGTAGGTCGAACCATTAACGACCGGAATGCTTGAGGCCGGAAAGGTCAAGACGTTGCCAGCCAATGAAGATGCAGCGGCAGCGCTCGTTTGATCGACGCAAGCTGAGCCCGACAGTGCATAGCCGGGAACCGCCGTTTCGGTAATCGTCGTGGCGGCGGTGTTGCTGGTCAGCACAGATGCAGCCGAAATGGCGGGATTTGTGCCCGCTGCCGTGGTCAGTGTGCTGCCTGTGACGCCGTTGGTACCCGTGAATACAAAAGCACCAAATGCCCCGACAGTGGATTTCTTGTAAATAATATTGGTATCTGGGACAGACACGGCAAGGTTAAGGCCATCGCCTGTTGCTCCGTTGTTGGCCCCGGCCCATCCAATGGTGAAGGTGAGCGAGGTGATGCCTGTACCAACAGCTTCAATCGAACCGCAGCCCGTTGAAGTGGCGTCGCCCGTCAAGCACAGCGAGCTATTGAGAACACCTGTCACGACGCGCTGAATGGACGTGCTAGTTGTCGATAGTTGGCTATTGGCACTGAGCGTCAAAAGGCTGACTGAGGAGGTCGCCGCAAAGCTCGTAAGGTTCCAAACCGAAGTGGAAGGGGTGGTTCCAACCGATCCGCCGAAGCGTGAAAATTGAAGCACTGGATTGGTGACGGGCTTGTTGAAGGTAACTATTACTGTTCCAGCGGTGCCAAAGGGGCCTACGACAAAGAGCAACGCGGGGCTGCCCGTGACGGGTACAGCGCCATAGTTTGGTGAGGCCGGATTGGACCAATAGTTGCCCGTGCCTGTTCCGGCGGCACTGACGTTTAGTGAACCCGCAGCAGCCGCACCGCTCAACGATGTGCCGGCAACCGTTACGGTAACACCAGCAGCAATCGCACTGCCACCGCCGCCTGCGGGCGTCCAAGCCCCGGTTGTGCCTGCCATCGCGGGGAAGGACATTGAAACCACCGCAAATGCCAATACAAGCAAACCGGCGAGCCAACGATCCCGAAAAAGACAAAATACCGCTAAAATGGGCGGCAGAACAATGCGCGCGATTGTCATATCTAAACGACTAACGACACCAGGCGCTAACCGGACGTCGACCCCCTAATTGACAGTGCTAAGCTGATACACGACACAATTTACAGTTGATAAAAAATTAAGAACTCAATATAAATTGTATAAAATACGATGCTTTAGATGACAACGGCGGTCACGCATTCACGAATCATTTACGTGTCTTACGAGATCGTTAATTGCAGGTGTTTATTAATGAGACGTTAAATTTTCACCTGCGCTATTTGACGGGAACGGCAGCCACCACGAAATTCACCTGCGTGGGATTTGTTGGCTGAAGTGAGAACCTCACAAAATAAAACGCCCTCCCCCGGGTTGCAGGAGAGGGCGCATTGACCAACATAGGTTGATCAGAACAGATCAATCATAAAAGATAGCAGCAAACCTTGGATCGGTGATGTTGGACTTGTCATACCTATAGCAACCCGTTTAGGCCGCCAAGGTTTTCAACATATTATCTTGGGCTTGCTTTAAGGCGTATATACGGCTGGTGCGGTCCACTTCCACATTGCTGCTGTTCAAAAGCTCGCCCTTCTTGATCGGCTTGGTCACTTTGCCGCCTTCGAGCAGGCCGCAGGGCACGGCATGAGCTTTGGCAGCGTCCGCCACTGTCATAATCCAGGCGCGATAGATATATTCACCGATGGCATCGAGCTTGTCGCCGACGTTCAAATCACGTTTGGCCAAGGCGCAGACTTCGGAGGTGGGCACAGGCAGCGGCACCATGTCTGCGGTTCCATAAAGCACGGCTCGGGCGCAAGACAGTGGCACTTCCAGCGAGGTAAGGTGATAAGGCCGGATGAATTTGAAATAGGGGCCCTTGCCCATTTTCAAATCGCTCAGGCGCTCGTGAATGCGGGCATGAGGGGCCTTGGCGATGACGAAAACACCGGGAGCAACGCCCTTGCCGATTGAATAATCGACAACGCCAGTTTGCGAGAGCAGGCCGCCATCGGCAATTGGGCAAAGCGTCGAGGCCAACTCATCGAGCGTGGCGGCGGGGCCGTGCATACCGGGCTTATCTGGCACGAGCCCTGTGGCATTGGAAATGGCTGCCATTTCCACCATGGTTTTGGAACCATCGACAAATTCCACCAACATGCGCGCGTTCATGTTGCGGGCTTTGGCTTCGGCGGCATAGAGATCTGGCGTTGCATCAATGTTGAGCGGGTTGTTCTTGCCCTTGCCCGCCGCGATGATCGGGTAGCCGAGGCTTTTGACGAAGTTTATGAGTTCAATGCAGGAGGAAGGCTCATCGCCTGCGCCCAGCGTGTAGACCACGCCGAGGCGCTTGGCTTCATGTGCGAGATAGGCACCGATGGTGACATCGGCTTCGACATTCATCATCACCAGATGCTTGCCATGTTCCATGGCGACAAGGCCAATCGATGCGCCCACTCCGGGGCGGCCGGTGGCGTCGATTACGACATCGACATGGGGTGATTTGCAGACCAGTTGTGCATCGGCGGTGATGGCCGTCTTGTTGCCTTCCAGTGCTGTATCAAAGGCCGATTGTGTGCTGGCTTCCACATGGCTGCCTGCCGCGCGGCCTGCGATGGCCAGTGCCTTGGCGGCGGCGCCCGCGTTGATCTCGGCGATGGCGGCAACGGTGATGCCGGGCATCATGCCGCACTGCGTGACGATGTCGGTTCCCATCTCGCCCGAGCCGATGAGGCCGACGCGAATGGGGCGGCCCAGCTCATGTGCACGGCGGGCCAGATCATCACCCAATGAACCTGACTGCTTCGCATTCGAATTCAGCTTTGAACCTGTGACCAAGGCGATAGTCTCCCCAAAATGGCAATTTGATTTAGGATACTTTTGTTTCGGATTAAGTCAATATGTTGTGCAATTGAATTGCGGATTATTATAACGTCCGTGGCCCTTGTGGGCCTTTGAAGCCGGGGCGGAACCAGAAGACATCAGGCCCTTCCCAATTGGGTTCGACCCCACAGAGCATATCAAAAAAGCCAAGAATAGAACCTGCGTTCTCGACCGCATTTTCGCGGAAGGAGTTCCAGAAGGCGGGCTGGGACGCCACTGCATCGTTGACCACGCCTTGTTCTCCCATGCTTTCCAAAACGGCCTCTGCCATCGACAGGCAGAAACTGGCATAGGCATAGCCTTCGGGCCATTGCGCCAGACCTGCCTCAGGGCTTGCGACGGCATCTTCGGCGCGGACAGCCAAGGCTTTGGCCACCAGCATTTCCTTCATCAAAAGCCCGGCGGAAAACACCACAAAGTCAGGCCGATTAATATCGGCATAGGGGCGCGTTGCATCAAATATTTCGCGCCATTTGGAAAAAGCTGTGGCGAGAGCGACGGAATCAATTACAGGCTGCATTGGTTGATTGGCGTAAAGCAGCGTCACATTGCGGCTAAAGCCTTCAAATATCGTGCGGAAATGGCGGGCCTGATGCACAAGATCGGCCCGGTGTTCCATCTCACCTTTGATCGGCATTAACATGGACTATCAATGTGACTTGCATTGTGGCGCGTCAAGGGGTGAAATGGGCACATGAATAATCAAATCACTGTTGTCAAAACCAACACGCCGCTCACCACCCATGTCGCCTGTATGGCGGCGGGGATGCGCGACGGATTGCGCACGGCACGTTTTTATGCGCGGGATTTGTCCCGCGCCGATGCGCCGGCCTCGCCTGTGCCACGTCAGGTGACAATGCTGTCGCGGGCCGTTGCCGCCGTGGCGCGTGGGGTTGATACGGGCCTTTCGCGCGGGGGTGATCTTTCGGTCAAAATCGTGCGTCCGCAGTGGCGGGCCCTGCCCTCGCCGTTTGAACAAGCGGTGCGCCGGGATGTATTCCAATCTATTCAACAACAATACTTCGCGTTTACCACCGAGTTTACCGCCTATTTTTTCCGCGCTGGCGGTTTGATCCTTGAGCGCTGGGCCACTGGACCGAGTTTGATTTTGGAGCACCGCATTGAAGCCGCGCGCCGCGCCTTGCAGGGCCAGATGGCCGACAAGGATACGCCAACAGATGGTAAAATGGCATTGGTGTTACTGCATCTGGTGCAAGCCGCGCCTGTTGCAAGAACAGGCACGCCCAATGCGCAGGGCCAGATTTTAAGAGATGCCGACGCCAATGTTACGGTGATGGCCACGGCCTGTTTGGCTTTGCTGCTGGCAGAGCAAGGCCGCCCCTTGGCGGATTTAGATGAAGGTGCGTTTCTTGAAATCTCTGGCGCATTGTTAAAGCCGCGCCTTGCCGCATTGACGCAAGCTTTGGAGACGCAAGACCTTGACGCCACCGCGCGGATTTTGCGCGGCGTTGTGGCGCTGTACTGATCAGATCAACATCAAAGCCGGGTCTTCGATCAACTTCTGGAAAGCCTGCAACAGCCTTGCACCCACGGCACCATCGACGGCGCGATGATCGCATGAGAGTGTCACCGACATTTGCGTGGCCAGCATCGGCTGCCTGTTTACCGGAATGAAGCGTTCAACTGCGGCACCAATGGCAAGGATCGTCGCTTGTGGTGGGTTGATGATTGCTGTGAAGCTTTCCACGCCGAACATGCCGAGATTGGAAATCGCTGCTGAGCCGCCTTGATAGTCTGCGGGCTGAAGTTTGCGGGCTTTGGCGCGGGCGGCCAGATCTTTCATCTCGCTCGAAATTTGTTTGAGAGACTTTGTTTCCGCGCTGCGGATCACGGGCGTGAACAACCCGCCTTCCACTGAAACGGCCACGCCCACATCACTGGCGCGGTGGTGCAGAATGCCAACATCCGTATAAGTCACGTTCGCATCCGGCACTTGCTGCAAAGCCAGCGCGAGCGCCTTGATGATGAAATCATTGATCGAGAGTTTGTAGGCATCGCCGCCATGGGCGTTCAGGCGGGTGCGAATGGCAATGAGTTGATCAATGATGCAAGTGGCCGAAAGATAAAAATGCGGAACGGTTTGCTTTGACTGCGTCAAGCGCTGGGCAATTGTGCGGCGCATGGCGTCCAGCGGTTTTATTTCATAGCTGCCCTCGGCATACATGGCGCGGATGGTTGATGCGTCTGGGCCACTTACTTGCGCCGGGGCTATTTTTACCGGTTGGGCATTCGTTACATCCTCAGCAACAATGCGGCCATGCGGGCCAGAGCCTTTGATGGCGGAAAGTGAAATGCCTTTTTGATGCGCGAGACGGCGGGCGAGAGGTGTTGCTCGTTGGTCGATATTTGCGTTTTCATTTGTCGCCCTTCCCCCGTTGGGGGAAGGTGCCCGAAGGGCGGTTGAGGGACTTGTCGCGAGTCCGACCTGCGAAATTGAACTCGCGGTAAGGCCCTCATCAGGCCTGTCGGCTACCTTCTCCCGAGGGGAGAAGGATGAAGATGAGTTCGTCGACGTGGCGGCCTGTGGCGTTTCGCCTGCCCCAAAAATCATCGCCACTACTGAACCGATCGGGACAACAGCGCCCACCTTGGCATCACCGATTTTGATCACGCCATCGGTGGGTGATTCAATTTCCATGGCGGACTTGTCAGTCTCAATCTCGAAAATGGCCTGGCCCTTTTTGACGGTGGCACCATCTTCGACATGCCATTTCCCAATGGTGCCGGTGGTCATGTCCATATCCACTCTCGGCAGAATGACTTCTGTGGCCATGGCTTAGAACCGCTTTTTCACAAGGGCGCGAAGGCCCGCGACCATATCATCCACTTGCGGCACAGCAGCTTTTTCGAGAATGGGGCTGTAGGGGATCGGCGATTCCGCTCCGCCCAGCCGCATGATCGGCGCATCAAGATAATCGAAGGCTTCACTTTCCGCCACAGCCGCGCTGATTTCAGCACCGATGCCGAAGGATTTTACACCTTCATAGGCAATGGCAAGCCGCGTGGTTTTTTTCACACTGGTGAAAATCGTTTCGGTGTCGAGTGGGCGAATGGAGCGCAAGTCAATCACTTCAAGATCAATGCCCTCGCCTGCCAGAATCGTTGCCGCTTCCAGGGCCTTCTGCACCATGATGCCAGCGGTCACGAGGCTCGCATCTTTGCCTTCGCGGCGGATGGCCGCCTTGCCGATGGGTGTGCGGTAAGCGGCTTCTGGCACAGGGCCTTTTACTTTGTAGAGCAGCTTATGCTCGAAAACCATGACGGGATCAGGATCATCAAGTGCCGCGAGCAACAAACCTTTTGCGTCTTCAGGTGTTGCAGGTTCAACAACCTTCAAACCTGGAATATGGGCGAACCATGCTTCGAGTGATTGTGAATGTTGTGCAGCAGCCCCGGTGCCAGAACCGCAGGGCATGCGAAATACCACAGGCACAGAAATCTTGCCGCCCAGCATATAGCGCATCTTGGCGGCCTGGTTGACAATCTGCTCCATCGCCAGCGAGGCGAAATCGGAAAATTGGAATTCATAGATGGGCCGCGCACCCGCCATGGCCGCCCCCACGGCCACGCCTGCGCCACCCAATTCAGAAATCGGCGTATCGCGCACGCGGTGTTCGCCAAAGCGCTGAATTAGATCACCGGTCACACCAAAGGCACCGCCATAAACACCAATGTCTTCGCCCATGATGAAAACACGTTCATCGGCCGTCATGGCCTGGGCCAAGGCTTCCTGAATGGCTTGGGCATAGGAAAGTTCACGCTCGCTCATGCGGCACCTGTATAGACATCACGCAGCAGACTTTCTGTCACAGGATTGGTGCCCGCTTGGGCGAAGGTGAAACCATCATTCACTTCTTTTTCAACTTCGGCTTTTACAGATTCGATTTCTGCTGCTGACAGCACGCCAAATTTTTCCAATTCATCTTCAAACGCTGGAATGGGATCACGCGTTTTCCAATCCTCAATCTCATCCTTGGTACGATAGCGGTTGCGGTCCGAGCGCGAATGGCCTCTTGTGCGATAGGTTTTGCATTCGATGAGGCTGGGGCCTTTGCCGCTGCGGGCGCGTTCGGTTGCGGCCATCATGGCTTCGCTCACATCAGCGATAGAATTGCCATCCACAATCACGCCCGGCATATCATAGGCCACAGCGCGGGTGGCGATGTCTTTGACCGCAGTAGAACGTTCGGTCGAGACCGACATGCCATATTGATTGTTCTCACAGACATAGATGACTGGCAGATTCCACACCGTAGCCATGTTGAGTGACTCATGGAACGCGCCTTCGTTGTTGGCACCATCACCAAAGAAGCAGACGGCGACATCTTTGCTTTTGCGCAGTTGGATGGCGAGGGCAGCACCTGTTGCCAAGGGCAAGCCGCCGCCGACGATGCCATTTGCGCCTAAATTACCTGTAGCAGGATCAGCAATATGCATGGAGCCGCCACGGCCTCGGCAATAGCCTTCTTCCTTGCCGAAAAATTCAGCGAACATGTATTTCACTTCAGCACCCTTACCGATGCAGTGGCCATGGCCACGGTGAGTGGAGGTGATGTAATCGGCGTTGGTAAGATCCATGCAAATGCCAACGGCGGAGGCTTCCTGTCCAATCGAGAGATGCATGGTGCCGTGGGTGAGGCCGCGCACGTAAGACTCTTCGGCCACTTCTTCAAAACGCCTGATCAGCCACATGCGGCGTAACGCATCGCGCAGTTGAGGCTTATTATGCTGGGCATAGAAGGGCCGCGCATTGGGGCCTGTGGTGGATTTGCTTTTCGGCGCGTTGACCATGATCACTCTGCATTTCGTTACATTATTGTATCTTATACAACATATGTATCATAATTCTATATCACTTTCAAACAGCTTTGCGAGTGTTGCTTTGGCGCGGGGAATTGATGCGGGACTCATCGAAAGTTCGGTCAATCCCATGTCGATGAACTTCGGGATCAGATCAACGCGGCTTGCAGCCTCGCCGCACATGCCCACCATGATGCCTGCTTTGCGGCCCGCTTCTGCCGTCATGGCGATGGCGCGCATCACGGCCGGGTGCGTGACATCATAGAGTTTGGCAAGTTTGGCGTTTAGTCTGTCAGCGGCCATCACATATTGCGTGAGATCATTGGTGCCGATGGAGAAGAAGGCGGATTCCTCCGCAAGTTCGTCGGCAGCAAAAACGGCAGAGGGCGTTTCGATCATCACGCCCAGCGGGAATTCCGCGAAGGCTTTGCCTTCGGCTTTCAACTCATCGGCGCAGGTCTTGATCAGGGCTTTTACGGCGCGCACTTCGGCGGCATCAACGATCATCGGCACCATCACCTTGATGTTGCCTTGAACGGCGGCGCGCAGCAGGGCGCGCAACTGCGGCTTGAACACATCC
>JAYWAB010000021.1:0-4849 GCA_043782835.1 Aestuariivirga sp. | reverse complement strand
TTACCCCCTGAACCCCGTCGCCAACACAAATAACTCAGCAGAATCATCCCTCGAAGACATCGGTTTCACATGCTTGACCGAAGTGAAATCCTTCTTCATCAGCCTCAGCAGCTGCCCCTCTGTGCCGCCCCGCAACACCTTGGCCAGATACGTGCCCCCCGGCTTTAAAATGCTGCGGGCAAAATCATAACCCGCCTCAGCCAATGCGATGATGTTGATATGGTCCGTCTGCCGATGGCCGGTGGCATGGGCCGCCATGTCGGAGAGAACGCAGTCGGCTTTTTCTCCGCCCAATGCCGCAATCAAAACCTCAGGCGCGTCGACGTCGTAAAAATCTTTCTTGAAAATTGTGACGGCAACAATGGGGTCCATACTGTGCATATCAATAGCCACGACTTTGCCTTTGCCGTCTTCGGCTTTGACACGCGTGGCTGCCACTTGGCTCCAACCACCCGGTGCGGCACCTAAATCCACCACGCGCCCGCCCACTTTCAGAAACTTATATTTGTCATCAATCTCGATGAGCTTGAAGGCCGCCCGGCTGCGATAGCCAAGGCGCTTGGCCTCAAAGACATAAGGATCGTTGAGTTGGCGTTCGAGCCAGATCTTCTGCGCCACAGTGCGGCCCTTGCCGGTTTTCACCCGCACTTTGAGCTGATTGCCCTTGGGCTTATTGCCTTGCCCCGGTCGGCTCATGGTTGCCGCCAAACATTGTCGGCCTGCATCATCTGAATCAGTATCCCTTCACGAAGCCCCCGGTCTGCCACGCGAATGCGCGGGGAAGGAAACGCCTCGCGGATTTCTTCCAAGATGGCACAGCCCGCCAGAACCAAATCGGCCCGCTCGCGGCCTATGCAGCCATTGGCAACGCGCGCATCATAATCCATCGCCAGCAATCGCTTGGTCACTTCGCCCGCACCCTCATTTGAAATCCATGTACCGTCCACTTTGGCGCGGTCATAATAGCGCAACCCCAGATGAACCCCTATGATCGTGGTCACCGTGCCACTGGTGCCCAGAAGATGCGTCGGGACCGGCTTCTCGCCGACCAGTGCCGCAACCTCATCGACAAAGGGTTTGAGCAAACGGCGCACGTCGAGGCGCATTGCGTCAAAAGTTTCCGGCGTCACATCCTTGCCGCCATTGAGCCGCTCAGACAATGTGACAACCCCCGCTGCCAGCGAAACCCAGGCTTTGATCCGGTGACGCTCCCCCGAAGCCTCCATCCACATCACTTCGGTGGACCCGCCGCCAATATCAAACACCACGGCAGATTGCGCATGTTTTTCGATGAGCGGCTCTGCACCCGAAGCCGCCAACCGCGCCTCGGTCTCGCGGGTGATAATTTCAAGCTCCAGCCCCACTTCATCTTTGACCCGCGCGATAAAGCCAGCACCGTTCTCCGCCAAACGGCAAGCCTCTGTCGCAATCAAACGACGCGGCCCCACATCATGCCATTTGAGTTTATTGGCGCAAACCCGCAGCGCCTCAATGGTGCGGTCCATCGCCGCCTCTTTGAGAAAGCCCGAGCGGCCCAAGCCTTCGCCCAGCCTGACAATGCGCGAAAACGCATCGACAACTTGCAAGCCAGACCCCGAAGGTCTGGCAATAAGCAATCTACAGTTGTTCGTACCCAGATCCAGTGCACCATAGGGCTGCGTCATGGGCCCGGTGGATTTCGCCCCCCGGCCCGCGCCACCGCCCATCGCTGCACGCCGATTGGCGGGTTTGCCCCGCCTGGCCGATGCATCCACTTTCAAAACTTCCCGAGAAATGCCACAGCCAAAGCCGCCGACGATCCCTCAAACCATTGCGTTAACGACACCCTAACACAATCGAGCCGGGCATAAAACCATTGTTCGCGGCCCCCTGCCCTCAGCGTTAACCCGGAATTGAGGTTCTCCTCACTAGATGTTCATTCCGGGAAGGGACCAGAAACATGCGTACGTTTGGCAAATCATGGTTTCATGAAGGATCACTGATTGCTGATTTTGGTGAAAGCCTTGGCTACGGCATGGGCGTTCAGAAACAGGCCATGGCGCTGGATGCTGCGCGCGTGGACGCTGAACTTGCGTCCAAATCAAAATCCGAATTCATCGCCAATATGAGTCATGAACTGCGCACACCCCTCAACGCCATTATCGGCTTTTCAGACATGCTGGCGCACCAAACCGTCACCAAGCCCGAAAAGGTGGTGCAGTATGCCGGTTACATCGGCCAAGCGGCCGAGCATCTTCTTGCTTTGATCAATTCCATTCTCGATGTCTCGAAAATCCAAGCTGGCAGGCTTGGCGTGGATTTGGAAGCGACCGATCTGAAAGCCGTGCTGGCACCCTGCTTGATGATCATACAAGCCAGAGCCAAAGACAAAAATATTGCTTTGGAATTACACATCGTCGATGGCCTGCCCCTCTTGCTGGCCGATCCGTTGCGCCTCAAACAA
This sequence comes from Aestuariivirga sp., assembly GCA_043782835.1. GTDB lineage: Bacteria > Pseudomonadota > Alphaproteobacteria > Rhizobiales > Aestuariivirgaceae > Aestuariivirga. The sequence goes on along the minus strand of JAYWAB010000021.1, from coordinate 2,406 downwards.
ATTATCATCAATCTTCTCAGCAACGCCGTAAAATTCACCTCCGAAGGCGGCCGCATCTTGCTGGAAGCCCATCAGAAAGACCCCCATTTTGTCACCATCTGTGTGACCGACACCGGCATGGGCATGACACCCGAAGAAGTCGACATCGCTCTTCGCCCTTTCGGACAGATCGAATCTGGTTTCAACAAACGCCATGAGGGCACGGGCCTCGGCCTTCCCATCGCGCAAGCCCTCACCAAACTTCATGGCGGCGAATTGAAAGTCAGTTCCGCCAAAGGCGCCGGCACAAGGGTAACCATCCAGATACCACTGGCCACCGCATTAAACCTCGAACGCATTAAACCCCATGTTCAGCACTGAGCAACAAATCCAATGACCGCCGCGAACCCAGCACTTTCCCTTGAACCCACCTCACCCCTGCCGATGCTTCAGGCAGCCGAACGCATGGGCCGGATCGTCGCGGTGACAGGTGGCAAAGCCGTGATCTTGCTGGACAGCCATGAAGACGTTTTCAACGAAGCCAAACGTGGCGCTGAAATCGGCACATTGTTGAAGGTCGAGACCAAGGGCACCGTCACCTTGGCGCTCATTTCGGCCCTAAGCTCGCCCATGCCGTCTCATAACCCCGGCGACAAAGAAATGCGCATTGTCGAAGTTGAGTTTATCGGAGAGCTGCCACGCCATGATGATACCACATTGGGCAGCTTCCGCCGCGGCGTTTCCTCCTATCCCTCTTTGGGAGATACAGTTTTTCGCGCCGATCGCATGGAACTGGCCCTGGCCTATGCCTGTGATGCCGAAAGTGCGGTTCGCGTCGGCTACATTCAGCAAGATCCATCAATTCCGGCGATGGTGAAAGTTGACGAAATGCTGGGCAAGCATTTTGCCATTCTCGGCACCACAGGCACGGGCAAATCCTGCACTGTAGCGCTCATTCTGCGCCGCATTCTGGAGAAAAACCCGCAAGCTCATATTTTGCTGTTGGATGTCCACCGCGAATACGCCCAATCTTTCAAAGGCATTTCGGAAGTCATCACGCCGGATAATATGGCACTGCCCTTCTGGTTGCTGAACTTTGATGAGGCTGTTGAGATTTTGATCGGCGGCCAAGCGCACCGCGAAATGGATATTGAAATCCTGCGCGAAATTATCCCCATCGCCAAAGCCCGCTATATGAGCAACATGCGCCGCGACAAGACTGTCGCGCGTGGCCGCGATGTGCTGATTGACAACAATATTGGGGTCGATACGCCGATCCCCTATCGTATCTCTGATTTGATCGGTGTTCTCGAAGAATATATCGGCAAGCTTGAACTGCGCGGTGAACTGGCCCCCTATAAGCGCCTGAAGGCCCGCCTTGAAGCCATCAGCCGAGACCCGCGCTATGCTTTCATGTTCGGCTCCCTCACCGTGCAGGACAACATGGCCCAGGTTTTGGCCCGCCTGTTCCGCATTCCCGTCAACGGCAAGCCCATCGCCATTCTTGAGCTGGGCGGCCTTCCGTCTGAAATCGTCAACGTCGTAGTTTCTGTTCTCGCCCGCCTTGCCTATGATTTCGCGGTGTGGAGTGCCGGCCGCGTGCCCATCACTTTTGTCTGCGAAGAAGCCCATCGCTATGTGCCGAATGACAAGACAACCGGTTTTGAACCCACCAAACGTGCCATTTCACGCATCGCCAAAGAGGGCCGCAAATATGCCATCTCGCTTTGCATCGTAAGCCAGCGCCCAGCGGAACTTGATCCGACCATCCTATCACAATGCAACACTGTCTTCTCCATGCGCCTCACCAATGAGCGCGACCAGGAAATCCTGCGCGCCGGAATTTCCGATGCCGCCGCCAGCCTGCTTGAATTCATGCCCACTATGGGTGCGGGCGAAGCCATCACCTTCGGTGAAGGTGTGGCCCTGCCCACACGCATCAAGTTTGACCTTTTGCCGGCCAATGAATTGCCGCGCTCCAACACTGCATCCTTCAGCAAGAACTGGGCCAAGGACATGCCCGATGATTCATTCCTGCATGATGTGGTGAGCCGCTGGCGCGCCCAAACCTATAATCCCGACAGCGCGTCCTATTGGCTGGATGAGCCGCCCGCCCCGGTGGTGCCACCGCCACCAGTGGCCCCAGCGCCGCAAGCCCCAGCCCAGGCCGGCTTTGGCCGTATTCAACCACAACTCGCAACCGCCGTCGCGCCTGCGCGGCCCAGCTTGCGCCGTGAAAACTATGCGCCAGGCGAAACCGCAATGCCCCCGCCAGTGCCACAGCCCGACACAAACCAACCCAGCTTGGCCAATCTGATCAAGCAATTCCGCACCTGATTTTTGGGTTGCGCAAGGTGGCCCATGTTCGCTATCACCACGCCATCTCGTTGGGAGATCGTCTAATGGTAGGACAGCGGATTCTGACTC
>JAYWAB010000020.1:0-2659 GCA_043782835.1 Aestuariivirga sp. | reverse complement strand
CGCCTTCCTGCTTGGACATAAGTTCTTGCAGCCGCAAAATGGCGGCAGGCGTGATCTTCATCACTGAGGGGCGTTGGCGTGGGGAAATTGTTTGCATGATCCCAATATAAGCTATTTTTTCTTAATATAAAGGCCTGTGAAGCTCACATTATGGCCCGCACAGGTCAATATATCCCCACTGGGCAATTTTTCCCGGTTGTCTTCCACCAAAAGATAACGCGTGCCGATGCGGCGCACATCTCCTGCGCAGTTGTCTTTTGCCGGCGAATTGTCAGATGGGTCTGGCGCAATGTGAAGCGCACCAGCCTTCAACTCCCCGTCCCCACCTAAATCGCCCACATTGGCGCCGCCCTGGCTGGCAAGTTCCACAGACATGGCCCAATAGGCCTCAATCATCGCCTCCACATGGCCATTTTTAAGAACCTTCAATTTTGCCGTGCTGCCCAGCTCATCGCGCACAAATGTGCCATGCCACGCATTCGCCGTGTTCGCGGCCGGTAGAGGGCTCAATGCGGCACTCGGTAACCAACCTGTCGTTTCTGCAAACTTGTTGCTCACATAAACCGCGCAAGACGAATCCTTGTCTTGCGACAGCACCACAACTTCATCGCCCGGCAAAAGATACGTGGCTTGTTCCTTGCCCGCGTCATCCTTAAAATGAACTTTGCCAGCAGCTTTGGTGATGACGGCACCAGAGTAATTTTCAGATCCATCAAAGCCATAGCTTCCGCAATCTTTTGCCAAAGCTTGCGGGGCGAAAGCAGCGGCAGCGCATACAGTCATAAATGCCAATTTGATTTTTGGAGTGAGCGAAGCAATAAACACTGTCATCTCCTACCTGATCTTCACATAAAGATGCGAAAAGCTGATGTGCGCGCCGCCACAGTTGTTTGAGTCTTCGGCCATCAAATAGCGTGGGCTGAGAATGTGAAAGTGAACTGCACAGATGGATCTGTCTCGCGCTTTTTCGTCATAAGGCTGGAATTGATGACCGTCCGTTCGTGTAAAGCCCAACGTTCCCTCAACTAACGGAGCCACACCTTCAAAACCACCTGCATACATCGGTTCGTCTGATCGCGCTTGGCCTGCTGCATAGCCACTCGCCACGCCCTCAACCGAAAGCCAATCTGGCTTGGCGCTTTTTTTGAAAACCAGATAATTCAGTTCGCTTGATGCCCATTTTCCCAGCCATGGCTTCAAACCTAAATCTTCTTTTGGCGAGTCAGCCAAATCAGCAGATTTAATCCAACCCGAATTTCCTGTTCCGTCTTTGCCCTGATATGTGGCGCATACCGCGTCTCCATCACGCTGTCGAACCACCACCTTATTGCCCTTCAACACATAAGATGAGGTTGCCTTATCGGCCCTATCGCGAAAATAACTACGCTTCGCCTTGATGGTAGCCGTACCCCAGCTATTGTTGATCTGGGAAAATTCTGGAGAATAACAATCTTCATGGGCGTGGACCGCGGTCGCACACCCCACACTGGCCAGCAATAGTATTGCGGCACTTTTCATGACGAATTTTACCACATATTCATTGCCATGCGGGCTTCTTCGCTCATGCGGGAATGATCCCATGGCGGGTCGAACGTAATTTTGGCCTTAACGCCGCCCACACCCGGCACAGTAGATACAGCATTCTCTACCCAGCCCGGCATGTCACCGGCAACGGGGCAGCCGGGGGCCGTCAACGTCATGTCAATGGCCACATTGCGGTCATCATCAATATCGACCTTATAGATCAGGCCCAATTCATAGATGTCGACGGGAATTTCAGGATCGTAAACCGTTTTCAGCGCGGCCACAATGTCATCAGTCATCCGCGCCAATTCACCCGCAGGGATGGCCGAGGGGTTGGGCGCGTTGTTGCCAACAGATTCAACAATGGTAGTGGCATCGCTCACGTGAATATCCTTTGTGCAGAGATAAGCGCTTCAGCCAACTTATCAACCTCGGCAAACGTATTGTACATGCCAAATGAGGCACGACAAGTGGCCGTCACGCCAAAGCGTTGCAGCAGCGGTTGGGTGCAATGCGTGCCCGCGCGAACGGCCACACCTTGCCTGTCAATCACCGTGGCCACATCATGGGCATGGGCACCATTCATGGTGAACGAGATGATCGGGCCTTTATGCTTTGCTTGACCGAATATCCGCAAGCTGTTGATTTCTTTCAATCTCTGCATGGCATAATCATGCAACGCTTTCTCATGGGCGGCGATCTCATCCAGGCCTGCAGACGTCATATAATCCAGCGCCGCACCCAGCCCAATGGCTTCAACAATGGCGGGTGTGCCCGCCTCAAAGCGGTGTGGCGGATCGTTGTACGTCACGTCATCCATCGTCACCTCATTGATCATCTCGCCTCCCCCTTGATAAGGCGGCATTTTTTTCAGGTGCTCGGCCTTGCCATAAAGTACGCCAATGCCCGTAGGGCCGTAGGTTTTATGCCCGGTGAAGACCAGGAAATCAGCGTCCAGCGTTTGCACATCGACGTGGCCATGCACGGACTGTTGGCTGGCATCCACCAGCACGGGAACACCATGCGCGTGCGCCACTTTGATGATTTCAGCCACGGGCACCACTGTTCCCAGCGCGTTGGACATCATCGTCACCGCGATCATTTTCGTCCGTGGGCTGATGAGTTTGGCAAATTC
>JAYWAB010000019.1:0-11547 GCA_043782835.1 Aestuariivirga sp. | reverse complement strand
AGGCCTTTGCCGATGAGGGCTGGGTCAACCTGGCTCATGACCGCATGCATTTTCAGGCAGCACTGATTTGATTTCCGCGCCGGACGGTTTCCGGTTTTTTATGCGAGGTGAAATATGAATACTGACATGATCGGTGGCATCATCCGTGCCATTTTCCCGCCCGTTCTGGCCTATCTGGTCGGCAAGGGCACGCTGCCAGCGGGCGACTATGGCGCTGTGGTCACAGGCCTTGTCTCTCTGGTGACAGCCCTCTGGTCGATCCACAGCAACCAGACCGGAAAAACTATCCAGTGACAATTGTCACCCTGGTGCTGGAGATCATCGCCGCGCTGGCCAAGCTTTTGGGCTTGCACAACGCGGCGGTGGCCACGGCGCAAGAACGCCAAACGGGTGCCGCCATCCAGCGCGCCGAGGATATGCAAAATGAAGAAGATCGTATTCGTGTCGCTGCCCGCGCTGATCTTGAGTTTGACAGCCTGCACCAGCCCAAGGATCAGTGGGACAGGGACGGGCAGAAGTGAACCCCTTGTCTGCACCCAATGGCGCCCTATCTCTTATGCAAGCCAGCATGATACGGCAGAGACAGTGGACGCAGTGAGAAGGGCGAATGCACGGAGGAGGGCCTATTGTAGCGGGTGACGGCCAGCGCGCCCCATTCATCCCCCGTTCAGCTTGGCCGTGCTAGGCGTGTCCTCTGAAAATCTGAGGAATCTGCCGTGTTTAAAACTTTGTTGATCTCAATTCTGCTTGCAGCGCCGCTCCAGCCTGGCTTTGCGGCTGAAGCATCGCGCCCGCTTGCGCCGCAGCTTATGGCGCAAGACGCTGGCCAGTTTCCGGTCAAACCGTCTCAGGCGGCCGTGATTGCGCAAGATGCCTATGCCGGCTCGAAAGTGCTGGGCGTCAAACTCTTGCCCTCGGGGCAATATGCTGTCACTTTGAAAATTGGCGGCAGCGTTCAAAAGGTTTTGGTGAATGCCACGACAGGTGCGATAGGCTAGGCCTTCACGCTGTGCCAATAGCTTTGCAAAAGGGCGAGAGATGCGCATTCTGGTGGTGGAAGACGACAAGGACTTGAACCGACAGCTCGTCGAAGCTTTGCAACAGGCAGGCTATGTGGTCGACAAGGCCTTTGACGGCGAAGAAGGCCATTTTCTCGGCGACACTGAACCTTATGACGCCATCGTTTTAGATTTGGGCCTTCCCGTTCTTGATGGTGTGAGCGTTCTCACCAAATGGCGGCGCGCCGGCAAGAAGACACCTGTTCTCATCCTCACGGCGCGCGACCGGTGGAGCGATAAGGTCTCGGGCTTTGATGCGGGCGCTGATGATTATGTGACCAAGCCTTTTCATATGGAAGAAATTCTAGCGCGGTTGCGCGCCCTTGTACGCCGTGCTGCAGGCCATGCCTCAAGTGAACTCAACTGCGGCCCCGTTGCCCTTGATATGGCGAACTCCAAAGTGACGGTGGAGGGCAAGGCCATCAAGCTCACGTCATTGGAGTTTCGCTTGCTGGCCTATCTCATGCACCACATGGGCAAAGTGGTTTCGCGCACCGAGCTGGTTGAACATCTCTATGATCAGGACTTTGACCGCGACTCCAACACCATCGAAGTTTTCGTTGGCCGCCTGCGCAAGAAGCTGGGCGTTGATGTGCTGCAAACCATTCGCGGCATGGGCTATAGCATGAGCGAAAGCGGACATGCGGGCTAACTCACTTTGGTTTCGCCTGATCGCTTCATCGGTTGCAATTGCGGTGGTCCTTTTGGTCAGCGCTGCAGTTTTATTGAACGCACTTTTTGTCCAAGCCCTGGAGCGCAATTTTGATCAACGCCTTCGTTCGGCCTTGGACGGCATATTGGCCAGTGTTGAACTGACGCCAGATGGCAGGCCGCAGCTCCCAACCCCATTGGCCGACACGCGCTTCTCGCTGCCGCTCTCGGGCTGGTATTGGCAGATCAATCTGGCCGGCGAACCAGCCAAGCTCGCGTCCTCCCCGTCGCTGTTGGAACAGCAATTGCTGGTCACACCTGGCGCTGTGGCAACGCCCGATAAAGACGGCATTGCCGCCTTCTCCATGCGCGACCAACAGGGCACCAATTTGCGGGCCATTTCGCAGAGTGTGAAACTCTTTGATGGCACCAAACGTTTTGATTTTCTGGTGACAGGAAATTTTGATGAACTCAAAAATGAAATACTGGCCTTCCAGCGTACCTTGATGCTGGTTTTGGCCGCCCTTGGATTGGCTTTGCTGGCGGCTTTATTTTTGCAGGTGCGTTTTGCATTGGGTCCGCTTCAGGAAATGCAGCGCCAGCTCAATGATATTCGCAGCGGCAAAGCCGAAGTGCTCGCCAATAATTTCCCACGCGAACTTCAATCCGTGGCTGATGAGCTCAATCTTGTGGTTCAATCCAACACCGAGATTATGGAGCGGGCGCGAATGCAGGTCGGCAACTTGGCCCATGCGCTGAAAACGCCAATCAGCGTGTTGAACAATGAAGCCCGCCTCAGCAAGGGACCGCTGGCCGTGCGGGTGAGCGAGCAACTTGACCTGATGCGCGATCAGATCAACCTCTATCTTGACCGTGCGCGGCGCGCCGCAAGAGCCCGTGCGATAGGCGCATCAACAGAAGTTGAACTTGTTTTACAAGCGGTGGCCCGCACGGTGCAACGCATGAACGCATCGCGTCATTTACAGATTGAAGTGATATGCCCGCCGTCACTGCGCTTTCGCGGCGAGCGCCAGGACCTTGAAGAGATGGTGGGCAACCTGATCGACAATGCGGCGAAGTGGTGCAAAAGTAAAATTGAAATCCACGCCGCGCCAGTGGCGCAGGGTTCAGACGGGCGGGCTTGGTTGGCGATCACAGTCGATGATGATGGTCCCGGAATTCCAATTGATCAGCGCACGGCGGCACTTGAGCGCGGCCAGCGACTGGACGAGAGCAAACCAGGATCTGGCCTGGGCATGTCGATTATTTCTGAAACTGCCAGCATGTATTCAGGGGCATTGATCTTGGGCCAAGCGCCCCTTGGCGGGTTACGCGCGGCCTTGAGATTGCCCATGGCGTCGCAGTAAATCATCTGAACATGTAAATCATGACCTGAACCACGCAGCGGCCGCAACCCTGTTCTGTAACTTCAAAAATCGTTACAACCTAAGGAGGATTGAACATTGCTTCGTGCGATGTAAACCCCAAGTTCTTTCAAATAGCCTTGAAATCAGTGTGGAAAACGCACAAGCCTATTGAATTTTTACATATCAGTAAGGTATGGGGCTTGACGGCATTGTGCTAGAAGTGGTTTGATCTCTGTTTCGAACAGCACTTATAAGTTGCAAGGAATCGGCCGCAGTTCCGTTTACTGCCCCCAGTCGCGGGATGGCGTGCCGGGGGAGCGAATCCAAAAGATTCGCTCCCCGATTATGCAACTTCCTGTACCGGAACGCCGCGTTCACGGTACGGCGTGCGCCCGTAAAAGCCGCGGTAGCATTTGGAAAAATGTGATGGCGAAGAAAACCCGCAGGCCAGCGCCACATTGATCACCGACATATCCGTCTGCAATAAAAGGGAGCGTGATTTCTTCAGGCGCAATTCCAGATAATAGCGTTTCGGCGAGCGATCGAGATAGCGCCGAAACAAGCGCTCAAGCTGCCGCGTCGACAGCGCCGCTTGCTTGGCCAGCAAACTTGGCGAAAGCGGGTCTTCGAGATTATCCTCCATCTTCTCAATGATTGAAACCAGTTTGGGATGGCGTGCACCGATGCGTGCGGGAAGCGACATGCGCTGGTTTTCACTGTGATGTCGGATGGGCGAATGCAAAACCGCCTCGGCAACAGACGCTGCCAAATCTGGTCCGTGCTGGCTGGCAATCATCGTCAACATCATGTCGATGGGCGTTGTGCCGCCCGCACTGGTGAATCTGTCACCATCAATCTCAAACAATCCGCCCGTCGCTTTGATGTCGGGGAAGGCCTCTGAAAAACCCGGCAAGTTTTCCCAATGGATGGTGCAGCGATAGCCATCAAGCAAGCCAGCCTCGGCCAAAACATGGGCACCCGTACACACCGCCCCGATCTGCGCGCCGCGCCGCGCCGTTTTGCGCAACCAACTGAGCAATCGTTTATCTGTGTGTTGCTGAATGCTGAGCCCGCCACAAACAATGATGGTTGCATCTGGCGCGATTGTTTCCAGATCACCATGCACCATGGTGAGGAACTGGCTGGACGCCGAGACGGGCTTGCCATCCAGCGAATGCATCGTCCAGCGATAGAGATTTTGCTCCGACAAGCGATTGGCAATGCGCAACGGTTCCACCGCTGAGGTGACTGGCATCATCGTGAATTCTGGCAGTAAAATGAGCGCCACTGTTTGGGGCAGGGATTTGGGCTTGTCGCCGAACATGGTTCTCTCCGTTTGCGACATCATGCACCAAAATCGACACAATGTACAAGAGCGCCATTGTGCAGTGCAAAAACGACTGATCGACTGCAGAAGTGTCGGAATCAAACAGAGCCTGTCGCAATTTTGCAATTGCGAATGCGGCGCAATGGGCATTGTTTCGCAATGACGTCCTTTGCACCTGATTTGAAAACCGCAACCAACGCCTTCCTGCGGCTCGCTTCGGTTGAGATCACGGCCAAGCAAATTGATAAGATACCGATCCTCGCACAGCATCTGGCGGCCCAAACCAGCGTCTTCATTGCGCTGCTCGATGCAAACGATATTGAAGCGCAGATCGCTGCGGCCACTGCTTTGCAGCTGGCAGGCTTTCACGCTATACCGCACGTGCCTGCGCGCTTTGTGCGCGATGAAGAGGATTTAAAAAGGCGCATTGCGGCTTTCAGCAAAGCGGGTATCACACAAATTCTCGTTCTCGGCGGCGGTGCAGCCCAGCCCATCGGCAAATTCGATGCGGCCATTCAGCTGCTGGAAACGGGCGTGTTCCAAGCCCACGGCATCACGCGCATCGGCATCGCTGGCCACCCCGAAGGCAACCCAGACATTACCAAAATTCATGGCGAGGCGGTTTTGATTCAGGCACTGAAGCAAAAGCAGGCGTGGCTAAAAGAGAAGAAAATCGAAGGCTTCATAGCCACACAGTTTCTATTTGATGCGGAGCCGCTGGCCTATTGGGCCAAGGGCTTGCGTGAACAAGACATTGATCTGCCGCTGCATGTTGGCATTCCGGGCCCGGCGTCTCTCAAAACATTGGTGCGTTATGCAGCACTTTGCGGGGTTGGTCATTCCGCTCGCTTCATCCGCAAACAAGCGCTGAACATCACCAAGCTGTTGACGGTTTCAGAGCCTACGGAATTTGTGGAACAACTCGCCAAGCTGCATTTCGAAAAGCCAGAATTGAAAATCGCCGGCCCGCACATGTATCCCTTCGGCGGGTTTGACAAGCTGTTTGCGTGGATGGAAGGGCAGAAGGTCTAGGCACCGACGAAGGCCACCACTTTGGCGGCCAGATCTTCTGTCGGTTCTTCTGAATTCAATCGCAACACGGGGCAGAAGAGAGCTTTCATCCAAGCTTCATGCCGGGGCAAGCTGCGACCCGGCAAAGTTCCATCATCGTAATGCGATGCCCAAGATAAAAAATATTCTGCTTGTTCGTGTTGTGCACCGCCTGGCTCAATGGCAGCCGCTCCGAAGCGCTCAATCTCCCGCTGTCGCAAGCGTCGCAACCTTTCTAGCGGTTCGAGATATAGGAAGATGAGGTGGGTGAAGTCCTGTTGAATCAAACTGTCCCATCCATCAATCGAACCACTCAAAATCCAATCTTGATTTGTCAGCAAGGCTTCGCGCAACTTTTTCTCTCGATCTGCGGGCGGGCACTTTTTGAGAAAATCTATTGGCCAATTTTCCCAATAGAACTGATCGGAATCGAAGCACGGGAGGAGCAACTGTTCCGCCAACACCTTACCCAAAGTGGTTGTGCCGCTGCCAGATGCGCCGAAGATATGGATGCGTTTGGCCATGGCGACTTTTGTTCCGTGACAGTCTCTCAGGTCAACCCTTCTTGAACAATCCGACTTCACTGCCCTTACGCGCCGCCTTGAGCAGAAAGTCCCACGTGTAATGCGCGTAAGATCTGAACAAATAGAGATCAATCACATTATCTTCGACAACGTTGAGCAGTGCCGCAATCTCCGCAAAGCGCACACGCCGCACGTGACCTGGCACGAAAGCTTCACCAAACAAATCCAATGAACAGCCCTTCAACAGCACTTCGCGCAACCGTTCGCCTTCAAGTCGGATGACGGCGCGCATGTCAGAGACATCAACCGCCAATGCATGAAACGTGCTCATTGCCTTTTGCAATTCCAACACCAGCACAGGCGCTTTCTCACGCGCACAGAGAACCAGCCACTGGTCTGGTGCAAGCCACAAGGCCTTGACATCGCCGAAGGTGACCGTGCTGCGTGGTGCTTTAGGTAAATCCAGCCCGAGGATAGATTTCGCCGCCACCATAAATTTGCGATCATTGGCCATCCCGCGCAAATCAATCATGCCACGCGTGGTGATTTCGCGCATCGAGATATAAATATCCGCCGTTTGCCCGCGATGGGCAAGTGCAGATTCAAATGCAGGTTCAAGCATTGATCCGCCCTCCGTCCTTGTCATAGAAAACATGATCCACGATTTTGGCATGCAACACTTTGCCGCCTTCTAGCGGAAACAAAATCGTCTCGCCCATCCGTGCGCGGCCATTCTCGATCAGTGCCATGGCAATCGAACGGCCCAGTGTGGGCGACATGTAAGACGACGTGACATGGCCAATGGTTTTCATTGGCGGCTTGTCAAGCACGGCGGCAACAGCATGGGCACCATCCGGCAGAACTTCATTTGGTTCTTCAGTGAGCAGACCCACCAATTGCTTGCGGCCTTCGCGTTTCAACTCCGCCTGTTCAAGCGACCGCTTACCCAGGAAATCAGCTTTCTTTTTTGAGACCATGCCCGACAGGCCAACATCATCAGGCGTTGTCGTGCCATCGGTTTCATCGCCAACCACGATGTAACCCTTCTCGGCGCGAAGCACATGCAGCGCCTCTGTGCCATAAGGCTCAATGCCGAATTCCTCGCCCGCTTCAAGCAGGGCCTTCCACAGTGACAAGCCATAGCCTGCAGGCGTTGCGATTTCGTAAGACATTTCGCCTGAGAAGCTGATGCGATAGACGCGCACCGGGAAGCCGCCCAGCTTGCCGATTTTGAACGACATATGCGGGAAGGCTTCGTTGCTCACGTCAAAATCCGGTTGCAACTTGCCAAGCACGTCACGTGCACGCGGGCCCGCCAGCGCGAATTGCGACCACTGCTCAGTGACAGGTGTGACGAAAACTTTATATTGCATCCACTCCGTCTGCAGCCATTCTTCCAGCCACGCGGCAATGCGGTCCGCACCACCCGATGTGGTGTGCATCAAGAAGTGATCATCAGCAAGACGCACCGTCACACCGTCATCAGTGAGAAAGCCCAGCTCATTCATCATCAAGCCATAGCGGCACTTGCCCACTTTGAGCGATGAGAACATGTTGGTATAGATGCGATCCAGAAACGCGGCCGCATCTGGCCCCTTGATCTCGATCTTTCCTAGGGTGGAAGCATCCAGCAGGCCCACTTTATTCCGTACACTGAGGATTTCGCGGGTAATTGATTGATGCTTGTCTTCGCCAGTGGCCGTGTAAGTATAAGCGCGGCGCCATTGGCCCACTGGCTCCCATGTAGCACCCATGTCGGTGTGCCATTGGAACACAGCCGTGCGCCGCACGGGCAGGAACAGTTCTTTGGTGAGCGCGCCTGCAATGGCACCGAAAGAATAGGGCGTATAGGGCGGACGGAAGGTGGTGACGCCAATTTCGGGGATCGACTTTCCCGTCGCTTCGGCCAACACGCCAAGGCCATTGAGGTTTGAGGTTTTGCCTTGATCGGTGGCCATGCCGAAGGTGGTGTAGCGTTTCGTGTGTTCCACACTTTCATAGCCTTCGCGCTGCGCGAGTTCGAGATCGGCGACGGTCACATCGTTTTGAAAGTCAATGAAGTGCTTGTTGCCTTCATTGTAAAGACCGGTAGCAGGCGCGAACCACAGCGACTCCAGCACGGCGCGCTTGGGTTCTTTCACATCGAGCTTTGCAAACTTGATCACCTTGGCTTTCTTCAGCGCAACCTTGGCCGCCGCCTCGCCAGCGACTTGCGCTTCTGCTATCGTATCTGCGACCGACATCGTGCCATTGGCCGCACCCACGGCGATGATCGCATCGCGGTGTATATCAGGCCGGAAGCTCTGCAACGCATCGTCAAATTTGATTTTGCCGCCATTATGCGCCCAGAGATGCAAAGCTGGATTCCACCCGCCCGACATGGCGATGAAATCACATTCCACCCTCCGCTCAGTAATCACGCGGCCTTGGCCCTTGCGGTAAGCAGCGATTTTTACAGCTTTGACCGCCTGCGTGCCTTCGACAGCAGAAATGACAGATGAAAAAGAAACGGGAATGCCATCTTCTTGAGCGCGCTTGACCAAATCGCCATCCGGGCGCGCCCGCGAGTCAACCACTTGCACATTCACGCCAGCCTTCTTCAAGGCGAAAGCTGTGAGATAGGCGTCATCATTATTGGTGAAGACGATGCCTTGGCTGCCCGGCGAAACGCCGTAGCGGCCAACAAGCCCACGCACGGCAGAGGCCAGCATGATGTTGGGGCGATCATTATTCGCGAATGCAATCGGACGTTCAAGCGCACCCGTGGCCATGATTACTTGGCTGGCGCGAATCTTCCACAAACGGTGGCGCGGTGCGCCATCAGCAAGCAGGGCAGGGTTATGATCGCCAACCCGTTCGGCGGCCATCAAATAATTATGATGATAATGGCCAACAACTGTTGTGCGCGTGAGAATATGCACATTGGGCAGGCCAGCAAGGCGTGTCTCGACTGCCATCAGCCAATCGGCAACACATTCGCCATTGATCGTGCCCGCAGTGAGATCGGCAATGCCGCCCAGCACGGGGTTCTCATCTATCAATACGACTTTTGCTCCCGCCTTGGCCGCAGCTTCGGCCGCGAGAATACCGGCCAAACCACCGCCTGCCACCAACACATCGCAGTGCAGATGCATGTGTTCATAAGTATCCGGGTCGCGGCCAGTGGCGGCTTTGCCCAGACCCGCTGCGCGGCGAATGATCGGCTCATAAACATGTTTCCAAAAACTCTGCGGCCACTTGAAAGTTTTATAATAAAAGCCGCCGGGGATAAACCGCGAGAGTTTTGAATTGATTGCGCCAATATCATAAGTGAGTGACGGCCAGCGGTTCTGGCTTTCAGCCACCATGCCGGAAAACACTTCAATCTGCGTGGCGCGCAGGTTTGGCTCATGCCTTGCATCGGCGCCAACACCAATGAGGGCATTCATTTCTTCCGAACCCAGGCCCACTACGCCACGAGGGCGATGATACTTGAAGCTGCGGCCGAACATTTTCTGGCCGGATGCCAGTACGGCAGAAGCCACGGTGTCTCCGGCGAGGCCCTGCACGTCGCGGCCATCAAAGGAGAAGGTCACGCGGGCATTGCGATCAATGCGGCTGCCGCCTTCGGCAAGGCGATAAGGTTTTCCGGTCATTTCGCTTTTTTCATCCGCAGTTCAAAATGGTCGGCCCAGGCACCCTTGGCCTGCTTGACCACATCGGGAGGCGGCAATTCAGTGATGCCATAGAAGGCCTTGAACTCCATGGTCATCGTATCACGCGCCGCATGGAACCACTTGCCGCAACCACGGTCACAGCGCAGGCGCTCAAAATGCAGGCCCTTGGGATTGATCCGGGTGAACAGATATTCGCGCTGTTGTTCATCGGTGATGCCTTCAGGGTTGGTGGTGGCAGGCCGGGCAACATGCGCCTGACCGCCAAAATGAAAATCAGTCTCATCGCCGGAGGCTGAGCAGATGGGGCAGGTTAAGAGAAGCATGGGAAGTGTCCAGAATATTCCTCTCCCGTTTCTTCCACGGGAGAGGAGGGGGACCCATGCGAAGCATGGGGGAAGTGAGGGAAAGCAAATGAGAAATGCGAGAACGGCGCTCCCTCACCTATCCCATAAGCCTTCGCAAGAGCTACGGCTGATGGGCCCCTTTCCTCTCCCGTTGAAGAAACGGGGGAGGACGAAACATCAATGCGCAACGGCGGCAGCAACGGATTCATCGATCAATCGTCCTTCGGTAAAGCGGTCCAGCGAAAACGCTTCGGCAATTTTATGCGGCCTGTCATTGGCCAGCGTGTCGGCGAACACCCAGCCTGAACCGGGAATGGCTTTGAACCCGCCCGTGCCCCAACCGCAGTTGACATAGAGCCCCTCAACTGGCGTCTTGCCAATAATTGGCGAGCGATCACCCGTCATATCCACAATGCCGCCCCACTGGCGCAACATGCGCAGGCGCGAAATGATGGGAAAAGTTTCAATGAGCGCGGTGATCGTGTGTTCCAACGATGGGAATGAGCCGCGCTGCGAATAATTATTATAAGGATCAGCGCCGCCACCGATCACCAACTCGCCTTTGTCAGACTGGCTCATGTAACCATGCACCGTGTTGGCCATCACCACACAGTCAATGACCGGTTTGATCGGCTCGGACACCAGCGCTTGCAGGCACAAAGATTCAATCGGCATTCGAACCCCGGCCATGTCCATCACAGTGGAAACATTGCCAGCCGTAACCACGCCAACCTTCTTGGTCTTGATCACGCCTTTAGTGGTTTCCAACCCGACAACTTTGCCGCCATCACGCGTGATGCCTGTCACTTCACAGTTCTGAATAATATCAACACCGAGCGCATCAGCACCGCGCGCATAACCCCAGGCCACGGCATCATGGCGCCCCGTGCCGCCGCGTGGTTGATAATAGGCCCCGAGGATTGGATAGCGGCAGTTCGGATCATCATTGATGATCGGCACAATCTCTTTCACTTCCGCCGGAGTTACCATGCGGCAATCAAGCCCCGCCAACCGATTGGCATGGGCGGTACGCTGGAAGGCGCGCAACTCATGCTGCGTCTGGCACAGCATCAAAACGCCACGCGGAGAGAACATCACATTGTAGTTCAACTCTTGCGACAGGCCTTCATATAGCGAGCGCGCCAACTCATAAATGGCAATGGATGGGTCTTGCAGATAGTTGCTGCGGATGATGGTGGTGTTGCGTCCGGTGTTGCCGCCGCCCAGCCAGCCTTTTTCAACCACGGCAATATTGGTCATCTTGTGGTTCTTGGCGAGATAATAAGCGGTGGCCAGCCCGTGCCCGCCAGCACCCACGATCACGGCATCATATTGAGCCTTAGGCGTGGGTGAACGCCAGGCGCGCTCCCAATCCTTGTGATAGTTCATCGCATTGCGGGCGAGCGAGAAAATGGAATAGCGCGGTTTCAACATAATCTGGCTTTTATCAGAGGGTGCGAGCGACCTCCAAGCCTTTCCGACATTGAAATTCCCCCTGCGACAAGGCGGATTTCCGTTGCGGTAGAGGAATTGCTATAGGGACGACATGACTCGCAAACAAACCCGCTTG
>JAYWAB010000018.1:0-5616 GCA_043782835.1 Aestuariivirga sp. | reverse complement strand
GGCATTCCGCCAGAGCCGCATCCCAAGTTCAAAGACAAATCCACCATCGAAGTGGTGATGACGGTGCTGCACGCCGGTGGCAAATTTGATTCGGGGGCTTATGAAACCTCAGGCGGGCTTCACGGTGTCGGTGTATCGGTGGTGAACGCGCTCTCCGAACATCTGATTGTGGAAGTGGCGCGTGGTGGCCAGCTGTATCGCCAGGAATTCCAGCGCGGCAAACCTTTGGGCAAGATTCAGAACCTGGGCAAAGTGTCTGGCCGCCGGGGCACCATGGTAAAATTCATTCCTGATGCGCAAATCTTCGGCAAGGGCAACACCAGCTTTGTCGCGGCGCGGCTTTACAAAATGGCCCGCTCAAAATCCTATCTTTTCGGTGGCGTGGAAATCCGCTGGCATTGTGACATCGCACAAATCAAAGATAAAACCACGCCACAAGAAGCCGTGTTCCATTTTCCCGGCGGCTTGAAAGATTTTCTTGAAGAACGATTAGACGGCACCACCCGTGTGGTCGATGACATCTTTTCGGGTCGTGTTGAAAAAGCCGGTGGCCACGGCACCGTGGAATGGGCCATCGCCTGGTTTGGCGGCGAAGATGGTTTCATTTCGTCCTATTGCAACACCATTCCAACCCCTAACGGCGGCACCCATGAAACGGGCTTTCGCTATGCTTTGCTGCGCAGCCTGAAAGAATATGCCGACCGCGCCGGGAATAAACGTGGCAGCGTCATCACAGCAGATGATGTGATGGTGCAGGCCGGTGCCATGCTTTCGGTGTTCATTCGAGAGCCGGAGTTTCAAGGCCAGACCAAAGACAAGCTCGCGACATTGGAAGCCACCCGCATCGTCGAGACGGCCTTGCGTGATCACTTCGACCATTGGCTCGTGGGCCATCCGGCGCAGGCCGACAAACTTCTCAATTGGATAGTTGAACGCGCCGAAGACCGGATGCGCCAACGTCAGGAAAAAGAGGTAGGGCGCAAAACCGCTGTGCGCAAATTGCGGCTGCCCGGCAAGCTTGCGGATTGCTCAGCCACTTTGGCCGAAGGGTCCGAGCTCTTTATTGTGGAAGGCGATAGTGCCGGTGGCTCGGCCAAACAGGCCCGCAACCGTGAGACCCAAGCCGTTCTGCCCTTGCGCGGCAAAATCCTCAATGTAGCGAGCGCCGGAAAAGAAAAGCTCTCCGCCAACCAGCAGATCGGCGATCTCGTGCAGGCCATTGGCTGCGGCATGGGCACCTCCTACCGCGAGGAGGACCTGCGCTATGACAAGATCATCATCATGACAGACGCAGATGTAGACGGTGCGCATATCGCTGCTTTATTGATGACATTCTTCTATCGCCAAATGCCCAAGATCATCGAGCAGGGGCATCTCTACCTCGCCGTACCGCCGCTCTACCGGCTGACGCAAGGCAACAAAACAGTCTACGCGCGCGGCGAGATCGAACGCGATGCGCTGCTGGAAAACTTTGGCGGGCGCGGCAAAGTGGATGTAGGGCGTTTTAAAGGCCTGGGTGAAATGAACCCATCGCAACTCAAAGAAACCACGATGGACCCAGCCAAGCGCACCTTGCTGCGCGTGACGACAGAAGATGCTGCACAAACATCAACCGCCCGCGTGGTCGAACAATTGATGGGTAACAAGCCCGAGGAACGCTTCAACTTCATCACCGCCCGCGCCGCTTTTGTGAGCGAGGCAGGCCTGGACATCTAGTGTGTCAAACGCCCACATATCACATTCAATCAAGCAATTGAACCGGAGGCCGGGCGCAACTATATAGCTCCTATGGCAAAGCTCCCTGCAAAACGCGGCGATGATTCGGACACCCAGGTCATCACCAGGCCAAAAGCCCGCACCCAAAAACCAGCGCTTTACAAAGTGCTGCTGCTCAATGACGATTACACCCCAATGGAATTCGTCGTCCATGTGTTGGAGAGCATCTTCAACAAGTCCAGCGAAGACGCCTATACAATCATGTTGCATGTCCACCAAAAGGGTGTTGGCGTGTGCGGGATCTATACATTTGAAGTGGCCGAGACCAAAGTTGTTCAGGTGATGGACTTTGCCAAGGAGAGCAATCACCCCCTGCAATGCACCATGGAACCCGCCTGAATTAATTAATGTTGGGGGACTCCTCAAAGCCTGCTTTCTCCCTATATAGTAGGCCAGTGAGAGGTGACCCATCGTGCCAACATTTTCCCGCAGTTTAGAAAAAGCCCTTCATCGTGCGCTGTCTTACGCCGCCGCACGTCGCCAGGAATTGGCCACGCTCGAACACTTGCTTTTGTCACTGACAGAAGATCAAGATGCGATCGCTGTGATGAAAGCTTGCAGCGTCGACATTGAAGAACTCAAGGAAAACCTTGAAGATTATATCGACAATGAACTCGCCAATCTGATCACCGACAATGTCGCTGAAGCCAAGCCGACGGCCTCATTCCAGCGCGTCATTCAACGCGCCGTCATCCACGTGCAATCTTCCGGTCGTGAGGAAGTGACTGGCGCCAATGTGCTGGTCGCCATATTCGCAGAGCGTGAAAGCCACGCCGCCTATTTCCTGCAAGAACAGGATATGACGCGTTATGACGCAGTGAATTATATTTCCCATGGCATTGCCAAAAAGCCCGGCTTGTCTGAAAGCCGCAGCGTGCGCGGCGCAGAAGAAGAACATGAGACGACGGGCGAAGAAGGTCCCGGCCAATCCAAGGGCGGCAAGCAGAAGGAATCCGCCCTCGATGCCTATTGCACCAACCTCAATAAAAAGGCGGGCGAAGGCAAAATTGATCCGTTGATCGGCCGGATGACGGAAGTCAACCGCACCATCCAGATCCTGTGCCGCCGCACCAAGAACAATCCACTGTTTGTGGGTGAACCCGGTGTTGGCAAAACCGCTATTGCCGAAGGCTTGGCGCGCAAGATCATCAAAAGCGAAGTGCCACCTGTGCTGAAAGACTGCACGATATATCTTCTCGATATGGGCACACTTCTGGCAGGCACGCGTTATCGTGGCGATTTTGAAGAGCGGCTGAAGGCCGTGATGAAAGAAATCGAGACCAAGCCCGGCTCCATATTGTTCATCGATGAAATACATACGATCATCGGGGCAGGGGCAACCTCCGGGGGTTCGATGGATGCCTCCAACCTGCTGAAACCAGCTTTGGCCGCAGGCACACTGCGGTGCATCGGTTCCACCACTTATAAAGAATATCGCCAGCATTTTGAGAAGGACCGCGCCCTTGCGCGCCGCTTCCAGAAGATTGATGTGAACGAGCCTTCGATCCCTGATGCCATCGCCATCCTCAAAGGCCTGAAGCCGTATTACGAAGAATTCCACAAAGTGAAATTCACCGACGCAGCGGTTGAAAGCGCTGTGCAATTGTCTTCGCGCTATATGGCGGACCGTAAACTGCCCGACAAAGCCATCGACGTGATCGATGAAACCGGCGCTTCCATGATGTTGCTGGCCGAGGCAGACCGTAAGGCTGTGATTGATGTCGCCGACATCGAGGTGACCATCGCCACGATGGCGCGCATCCCACCCAAAACCGTTTCACGCGATGATGCCACTGTGCTCAAAAACATCGACACAGAATTAAAGCGCATGGTTTTCGGCCAAGACAAGGCCATTGAACAGCTCAGCGCGGCCATAAAACTGGCCCGTGCGGGCCTGCGCGAACCGGAAAAGCCCATTGGTTCTTACTTATTCTCGGGCCCCACCGGCGTGGGCAAAACCGAAGTGGCCAAGCGCTTGGCCGAAGTGCTCGGTGTTAAAATTTTACGCTTTGACATGTCTGAATATATGGAGCGCCACTCGGTCTCGCGGCTGATCGGCGCACCTCCGGGTTATGTCGGCTTTGATCAAGGCGGGCTGCTCACTGACGGCGTCGACCAAGCGCCTTATTGCGTTTTGCTGCTCGATGAAATCGAAAAGGCCCATCCAGACTTGTTCAACATCCTGTTGCAGGTGATGGACCATGGCAAACTCACCGACAACAACGGCAAGCAAGTGGATTTCCGCAATGTCGTGTTGATCATGACCACAAATGCTGGTGCAGCCGATATGGCCCGCTCGGCCATGGGCTTTGGCCGCACGGTGCGCGAAGGCGATGATCATGAAGCGATCAACCGCATGTTCACGCCAGAATTCCGCAACCGCCTGGATGCTATAGTTTCCTTTGGCCATTTGCCCAAGGAAGTGGTCCGCAAGGTGGTCGAGAAATTCGTATTGCAACTGGAAGCACAACTGGCCGAGCGCCAAGTCAATATCGAGCTTTCAACCGAAGCGGCTGACTACCTCGCCGAAAAAGGTTACGACCAGCAGATGGGCGCAAGGCCTCTGGCCCGCGTCATTCAGGAAGAAATTAAAAAGCCATTGGCGGAAGAACTTCTTTTCGGCAAACTCACCAATGGTGGCACGGCGCGCATCCTGCTCAAAGATGGCAAGCTCGTCTTCTCATATTTGAGCCGCGATGACGAAAAGCAATTGCCCAAACCGCCAGAGCGCAAAGCTCTGCCGCGGGCCAAGGCCGCTGTCAAAAAGCCGCCGACGAAGGCGGCCAAGGTCAAGTAAATTCAAGTGCAGGTGGGCAGAATGTCGCGTTCAAACGTCATTCTGCCCACCGCCTTGGCCATGCTGGCTTTTGCGGGTAATTCACTGCTCTGCCGCTTGGCGCTCAAAACCACCACGATTGATCCTGCCACTTTCACCATGATGCGCATGGTTTCAGCCGCCATCACGCTGGCCATCATTTTACGTTTGCGGGAGCAGGCTTCGCTGACCAGCGGCAGCTGGACCAGCGCTCTCGCCCTCTTTGCCTATGCCGCTGGCTTCTCACTCGCCTATGTGAATTTAACGGCAGGCACGGGCGCATTGTTGCTCTTCGGCGCGGTACAACTCTCGATGATCAGCATCAACCTCTGGCGCGGCGAAAGAATGTCGCCACTGCAAATTTTCGGCCTCGTCCTCGCCTTGATAGGCCTCATCGTTCTCGTGCTTCCGGGCCTGGCCGCACCACCGCTCACCAGTTCAGCGTTGATGATCGGCGCAGGCGTGGCCTGGGGTGTTTATTCCTTGCGTGGACGCGGGGCAGGTGACCCTACACGCGTTACCGCCGGAAACTTCATCCGCACCGTTCCAATGACTTTGCTCTTCAGTCTCGTTGCCTATTCCACATTCAAGCCCGATGCGATGGGATTTTGCTATGCACTGCTCTCAGGCGCTGTCACATCTGGCATCGGCTATGCCATCTGGTACAAGGCCTTGCCGGGGTTGAAAGCCATGGAAGCTTCGGTCGTGCAATTGAGCGTGCCGATCATTGCGGCATTTGGGGGGATTTTGTTGCTGGGGGAGAGCTTGTCACTGCGCTTGGTTTTGGCCGCAGCTGCTGTGTTGGGTGGGATATTGTTAGTAACACTGAGCAAAAGCACATATTTCAAACGAAGTTCACTCCAAAATCAGTGGCGATATTTACAACTCTAGCTATCTAATGTACTAATAAGCTGCCGGGGTTAACTTAGGTGTTCAGTCCCGACATTTGATGGTGTAATATTTTCCGTTGAATGGAGGGATGCACTATGGGACAAATTCTACACGGCAGCGCCACAACGACAGAG
>JAYWAB010000017.1:0-9742 GCA_043782835.1 Aestuariivirga sp. | reverse complement strand
CGAGCGGATGTGTTGCCAATAAGGCCAGATCGGAAATCCGTTGTTCTCAAACCATGCCGTGTAGAATTCGTGCGGGTCTGCCGTGCCGCGCACCATCGGCGGCGCACCGTGGGTGGCGCCGCGATTATAGTCTTCGAAATACTGCTCGGTGCCATTATAGTGATGATTGTGAAAGCTCCAGGCCGCATCGCGTCCATCGCGGCCAATGTAGATATATTTGGCCTTGGGTGAGAAGACCAAGGCATCCACTGGCAAATGGGTTTTGACGAAGCGCCTGTGGGTTTGAGTATCGAGCGCCGCAAGTGCGGGCGGCGGCAATATCCTGAGATCAACCCACGGCGACATTTGATGGAGGTTCAGCCCCTCAGCGCCATTGAAGATGAGCTGAGATACAATCTGCTGCGTCCAGGTTGTGCCGGATTTTGCATAGGTCGCGATCACAATGTCATCGTCGCGGAACCTGAACTCATTCCAGACCGTCGAGTTCATGTGAAAATTGTGCAGCTCGCGCGTTTTCTGCGGCCAGGAAATATCTGCATTTGCCGTTTTAGACTTCGCGGGGGTTGTTTGTTCAGAAGTGTCAGGCATCGTTGTCACGGTCATCCTCCGGTGTGTTGAACTATCCCGATAGTTTTTTTAAGACATTGAGTTTGCACTCGTCGCCTCGCAATGGCAATGCTTCAAAGACGATGTTTTCAGTAAGCCCTTGCACTGGCATCAAAACTGCCCAGTCATGTTCGCTATGTGATCAGCAATATAAGCCGCGTCCTCGCCCACACCCGACAACAGCCCGGACTTGAATGTATGCATCCAATGCAGGCCGAGAAAATAGACGCCGCGTTGGCTGGTGACGCCACGCTGATGGATCGGCTTGCCGCCGGACTCCAATATGGGCAGCTGAACCCAATCAAAATCATACTGATGGCCCGTCGCCCAGATCACAGATGTGATGTTTTCTTCGAATAGATTTACGGTTTCGGCAGTTTGGAGTTCACGCGAGTCTAAAGCTGCAATATCTTCCGCCCGCCTCAACGGCTCAACCTCACTTGCATTCAATGCATTGGCGGAAGCAATAAAGTCCGTATAGGCCTGATCGGCACTTTGCAAAATCTGGTTCACGTCTGAGGCAAAGTTTGCGGTGTTGTCAGTCATACCGGTAAAATGCCCCAGCAGCTGCACACCATCTTTGGAGAATGTTCGAAGGTTCACGTCATATCCGCCGCTGATCCCCGTGACCACGGTTGAGGGCGGCGGCCGGCGGTTCGGAAAAGAATCGATCGTGACATTGAACCGGCCCATGGCCTCGAACCACCAAAACATATCCTTGCCGCGATAACGCCGAGGAACGCGGTGGTGGTGGCTGGCCGACAGAAATGTTTTTCGACCTGCTTTGTTCAGCTCGTCGGCGATCTGGCAGCCAGAAGCCCCACACCCGACAACGAGAACAGCACCTTGCGGCAAATCCTCCGGGCATTTGTAGTCTGTGGCAGTAATCTGAAATATATTTGGAGGAAGATTTTTGGCTGATGGGGGAACAGCCGATTTTTGGAAAGGCCCAGTCGCAATCACAACATTGCGGGTGATCCAAGTCTCATTTTCAGTTTCGATTTTATAAGTCTTTTCATCAAGCCCCATTTCCATTCTCAACACCTTGGTATTCTCCCGAACCGGGGCTTTGATGTTGAGAGCATAGTCACCAATGAATCTGGCAACGTCTGAATAATGAGAAAAGCTATTGGGATCATCAGACACGAACTGATAGCCCGGCAATCCCATCGACCAGTTCGGAAATTGAAAATGCAATGAATTCCAACGCTGGCTCTGCCAGCGCTCAGCTACCCGGCCTCTTTCCAAAACAACATGCTCGCGGCCCATTTTGTTCAGATGATAACTCATGACCAACCCGGCCTGGCCACCCCCGATCACAATTGTGTCAATCTCTTGGAACATGCGACAACCTCAAGCTTGCGTTCGACTGGGGGAAAACCTGTTCCAACTCTTGCTACTCCCGATCGTTTGCCTATTCTAGTGCTATGAGATTTGACCTATGAGCATCCTGAAATCACCAGTCTTCTATTTCGGGCTCCTGCTGGTCTTGGTCGTCGGCGGGGCTTTGGCAGCACCCTTTGTGCTGAATTGGAATGCCTACCGTCCGCAGCTGCAATCCTATGGCCACAAACTCAGTGGACGTGATGTGGAGGTCAAAGGCAATGTCGCGGTGCGCCTTTTCCCATGGCCGCGGCTTGAGGTCGAAGATGTTGTGGTCGCTGGGGCAACGCCCTCAAGCCCGCCCGTCCTGCAAGCCAAAAAAGTCACCGTGCATCTCGCTCTCGCGGGCCTCACCTCGGGCCAAATCCGCGTTGAGGCGATTGATCTTGATGGGCCCACGCTCAACCTCTCTGTCGACAAAGCCGGCCAAGGCAACTGGCATTTTTTTCCGAATCAAGACCTGTCCAAGAGCGGGCTTCTATCCAATGTGCTGCTCGAACAGATCAATATGAGCGATGGCACATTGCACTTTGCTGATGCCAAACATGGCTGGGACAGGCAGTGGACAAATATCAATGGCGTGCTCTCCGGGGCCGCCCTCGAAGGCCCTTGGAAACTCAAAGCCACCGCGCGCGACGGCACCACACCGCTGGATGTCGCCATCAATACAGCGGCATGGAAGCAGGGGCAGGCGCTCAAGTTCGGCTTTCACGTGTCGCCGCAAGATGGCTCCTTGCCCAGCTTGGCCTTTGATGGTGAGGGAGACGGCACAATTTTCAAAGGCAAACTGGCTGTCGAACCCGTGGTCACCGAAGATGGCCGCACCGGCCTTTCCGGGAGTTTTAAACCCTTGGCGATGCAATCAAAACTCGACGTAACAGGCGACACTTTAAAACTCTCCGCCATTCATATTGCGGCAGCAGACCCGAAGGACAACGGCACGCTGATTGAAGGCGATGCCACCGTCGATCTGGCGCGCGGCATGAAGGCCGACGTGCATTTGACCGCACCCCATATTGATCTTGATCATCTGGCGGGCGAGCAATCCTTGCGCATCTGGCAGGCAGGCGGCGTGATGGCATTGGTCAACACCTTGATGGCGCGTTTTCCCGAGCAGATGGATGTGACAACATCATTCGATGCCAACGCGCTCACCATCGGCGGCGAGAATATTGAAAACGTCAGCCTCAAAGGAGCCGCTGCCGCGGGGGCCATTCGTATTCAGGATTTAACAGCCGACTTGCCGGGCCGCTCGCGGATGAAATTCGGTGGCATTGTTTTTCCGGGGCCCGGCGCCGCAGAGCTCGGCGGCTCTCTGGCGTTCGAAACGGGCGATGCCCGCGCATTTTCCGAATGGCTCTGGCCTGAGGGCAAAGAGCGCGTTGATAGGATTTGGACAGGCGCGCGTGGCAGATTCAAATCGCAAAGTGATGTGACCTGGGGCGGCAAGCGCTTTGGCTTTCAGAATTTGCAATATGAGCTGGATGGCTTGTTGGGAAAGGGCGATTTGGCAGTGACCCTGGGCCAATTGCCAGCCTTCAATTTGAAATTGGACGCCGAACAATTTGACCTCGGCGCTTATATAGCGGGCGGCCTCGGTGGATTGGCATCCCAGGAAGGTCTGCTCAGTCTCATTCCTTCCAACGGTAGTTTTGAAAAGCGCGTGCAACTGGCCTTCGGTAAATTCACCCTCAATGGCGTTGAAGCCCAAAAAATGGCGCTGAATTTTGACTCAAGCGTTAGCGGCTTTGAGGTGAAAGACTTCAGCATCGGCTCGGTTGAAGGTGCTGAGGTCAAAGGCAATGGTCTGGTGTTGATGGGGCCGGAGGGTCCATCAGGTGATATTAAATGCGCCATCGGTGCACAGCACCCGCAGGGCTTGATGCATCTTCTGGGCTTTCTGCCCAAGGGGCCAGACCCGACGTGGACCAACAGCCTTGGTCAAACCGACTTGCGCGCTGATTTAAATTTAAAACCGGGCAAGGACGAGCCCCAGATAAGTTTCAGCATCACGGGCACCAGCGGGCCGTTTCAAATCGTCAGCTCTGGAACCTTGCAGGATTTGAGCAAGGGTGAGCGCGCCAACCTCGGCACGTCAACAACTCTATCATCAGCGGATGCGCGCGATCTTTTTCGTCTGGTGGGCTTAGACCCGAAAGGCGAAACCGCAGGCGAAGGCCAGCTCTCGCTCACCGCCAATGGCAATGCAACGGCGGGCTATAAAACGGTGGCAGATTTGGAAGCGCTGGGCGGATCGGCGGTCTTCAATGGCAATGCCAAGCCTGCTGCGATAGGCCTTGGCCTTACTGGCGATTTTAAATTTGCAGCCGATGAAGGCCAAATAATCTTGCAGGTTTTGGGCTTTCCAGTGGCCACGTGGGCGATGGGGCCGTTGACGGCCAATGCCACTGTTGCGCCAAAAGATGATGGCCTGGCCATCAAGTCCCTCAATTTCAAAGTGGGCAAGCAGGAAATTAAAGGCAGCGGCCGCCTCGGCAAAGCGGGCAATCTGGCGCTGGATTTACAAGGCGGCAATTTCAAATTGTCTGATGTGGCCAGCGCAGTGGCCGCACCATGGACAGGCCCCGGCGCATGGCCCAATGGCTCTTTCCAACAAGGCTGGCCTTTTGGCCTTTCAGGAGAAATCTGGCTTCGCCCCGCAACTTTGGCTGATCCACTGGGCGTCGCATTGAGCGAGGCCGTCATCGGCACAACCAACGCCGCAGCGGGCCGGGGCTTCAGCCTCGTTGCCCGCCGCGCGGATGGTGAACAAGTGAAGATAGATGTCACGCTGAAACCCAAGGGTGACGCGCAGGACATGAAAGCCTCAGTGCATTTCCCCCTCGAACTCGCGCAAGTTTTCGCCAATGCCGGCAAAGCTGTCGGCCCTTCAGGTAGCGCCGTTTTTGACGGCGAATTTGCAGGCCTCGGCCGCAGCCCCTCAGCCTTGATGAGCGGACTATCAGGCACTGGCACGTTGAATTTGGCGCAAGCCAAAATCACCAACCTCGCACCTGACTCATTTTTCGCGGCCATTAAAGACGTAAAATCTGCCGACGAAATTCAAAATGCATTTGCCGCTTTGACCAGCGGTGCAGGGATTGATCTGGGCAATGCCAGTCTGAACCTCACAGCCAAGGATGGCGCAATCACAGTCCAACCACTCAACCTTGAAACAGCCCAAGCCCTTGTCACACTGGCACCCAGCGCCGATCTTGCGGGCGGCACGCTGACCGCCCGCATTCGCCTCGCGTCTAAAACCCAACCCGAACTGCCGCCCATGGATGTGATCTACGAAGGCCCGCCCGGCAACGTCGTGATGCGCGCCACCACAGCCGAACTCAGCGCCAAACTGGGAACCGTTTTGATCAACAAAGACATGGCCGCCCTCGACAAGATTCAGAAAGAGCAGGAAAAAGCAGCGCGTGATGCAGCAGCGCAAACCGAACAGGACAAGATCAAATTCGACGCCTTCCAATCGCAACGCGCCGAACTGCGCCTGCAGCAGCGCATGTTAAAAGTTTTCGCCGCCCAACGCGCCATGGATGCAATCCGCTACAAAGCGGCAATCGATGCCGCCATCGCCGATGGACTGGCCCAAGCCAAAGAAGAAAAGCGCAGGTTTTTGCAACAGTTACCGGGGAGATAAGCCCTAAAGAAGTCACAAAACTTCATCCTTCCCCCAAGCGGGGAAGGGTAAACATCGACTTCGAACCATGAAACCTGACCCGCAAATCCTCCAACCCATGAAAATGATAAACATCCTTATACTGCGGAACCGAAGCCAGCTTCATGCCGGGCAAGCGCTTGAACAACGCTTCCAAAGCCACCTGCATTTCCAGCCGCGCCAAAGCTGCTCCAATGCAGAAATGAATCCCCGCCCCAAAACTTAAATGTGGGTTGGGATCGCGTGTCGGGGTGAACTGCCCCGGCGCAGCAAATTTTGCTGCATCATGATTGGCCGCCCCCAGCATCAGGCCAACCACCTCGCCCTTCTTGATCTTTAGGCCAGCAAATTCCAAGTCCTCCAGTGCATAACGCGTGAACATATGCAGCGGCGGGTCAAAACGCAGAATTTCATCGACAAGTTCCGGCGTGATTGGCCCGCTGAGTCCGCGTTCCAACATCGCCTTCAGCCCATTGCCCAGCGAATGCACCGTGGCCTCGTGCCCGGCATTGAGAATGAGAATGGCCGTCGTCACCAACTCATCTTCCGAAAGCTTCTGGCCTTCGCTCTCAGCGCGGATGAGTTCTGAAAGTAAGTCACTGCCCAAATTCTTGCGCCGCGCCGCAATCAGCCCCCGCATATAGCTTGAGAATTCCAGCACGGCTTTCACCGCACCATCTTCGATCACCCGGTCCCGCTTGGCCATATACATCGCCACATGATCATGCGACCAGGTGAGAAACTGCGGTGCCATCTCTGCGGGCGCACCCAGCAATTCGCAGATCACCAAAACCGGCAGGGGCGTGGCATACTGCGCCAGAATGTCCACTTCATCCTGCGCTTCAAAACCATCAATCAAACCATTGGAAAGGTTTACAATAAAGGGGCGTAATCTTTCGATCTGCCGCGACAGAAACGCCCGTGTAATCAACCCGCGCAGCCGCGTATGCACCGGCGGTTCCAACTCCAAGAGTGAATGTGTCTCATGCTGCGCAAAGGGCAAAATATGAGGCGGCGTCTCGGGCCAGCCCAATTCACCGCGCGAAGCCACATGCAAAATCTGCCGCCCAAAGCGGCGGTCCCGCAACAAGGCGTTCACGTCGTCATAACGTGCAAAACACCAGTGGCCATATTGCTCCCATTTGAATATGGGGCATTCCGCTTGTAGGCGGCGATAGATGGGATACGGGTTTTCGTAGAACTGCGTTTCACGCGGGTCTACGTTCACAGAACGGTGGGTGGAATCGATCTTCATGATCGGCTATTAAAGCCGTTCTTTTCCCCGAAAGCACTCCCCACATGAACGCTGCCAAGTCCGAACATCACACGCCGGAATTTGAATTCATTGCCATGGTGGCGGTGTTGACGGCCCTCACTGCCATGTCGATTGACACAATGCTGCCGGGCATCGGCATCATGGCCCAGGATCTGGGGGCCGCTCATGCGAACGACCGCCAGTTCATCATCCTCGGCTTTTTTGCAGGCATGACCTTGGGCACCTTGATTTTCGGCCCCTGGTCTGATTCAAGTGGACGCCGCCCCGCGATATTCGCAGGCCTCGGCGTTTTTTGTCTTGGCGCATTGCTATGCATGTTCGCCTGGAATTTTCCGATACTGGTTTTGGGCCGTGTGATCCAAGGCATCGGAGCTGCCTCCCCGCGCATCGTGGCGTTGGCCATGGTAAGGGATGGTGCCAAGGGTGCCGCCATGGCCCGCATCATGTCTTTCGTTATGTCTGTCTTCATGCTGGTGCCAATTCTGGCACCTTCCATCGGACAGCTCGTTCTGGATGTCGCCAACTGGCGCTACATCTTCGGGGGCTTTGTGTTGGCGGCCTTGGGCGTCGGCCTGTGGTTCGGTCTCCACCAGGAAGAAACCCTTGCACCGGAAAACCGTCAACGCTTTTCTGCCGCCAACCTCTGGCACAGTGCTGTCGAAGTCTGCACCAACCGTGTCGCCTTTGGCTACACGCTGGCCACAGGCGCGGTATTCTCGGTTTTCACCGCCTATCTCGGCGTGTGCCAGCAAATCTTCGCCGAGCAATATCACCAGGGCACCAATTTCAAATATTGGTTCGGCGGCATGGCCACAGCCATCGCCCTTGCCATGATCTTGAACGGCAATCTGGTTGTCAGGCTGGGCATGCACAATCTCTCCAAATGGGCGCTCTGGGGTTTTGTGGGCATGTGGCTGGCTATGGTTGTGTTGTGTCTCATCTTTGCGGGCCAACCGCCGCTGCTGCTGGTCGCCGCGCTGTTTTATTTCTGGTTCTTTTGTGCAGGTTTCACCTTCGGCAATTTCAATGCCATGGCCATGGAACCCATGGGCCACATTGCGGGGATGGCAGCTGCCATTTCAGGTGCCTTGTCACAAGGCATGGCGATTATCCTGGGCGGCATTGCCGGTCATTTCTATGATGGCACTTTAACACCACTGGCCCTTTTCTTTGTCGCATACGGAGTTTTGGGCATGGGTTTTGCCGCATGGGCCGAAGGCGGGCGCTCTGTGTTGAAAAAATCTGTAGCCTAGTTCTGGTGCATTTGGTTTAAGAAAAGCCATGTCAAAGGGCTATTCCATCTTTTCGATTCTGAAGCACGCATTGCGTCCGTCGCAGCCTTGGCCTGAGGCTTGGGCCAAGCCAGCCCCCAAACCGTCTTATGACGTGATCATCATCGGCGGCGGCGGGCATGGTCTGGCCACAGCTTATTATCTCGCCAAAAATCATGGTCTGAAAAATATCGCGGTGTTGGAAAAGTCCTACGTCGGCTCCGGCAACGTTGGCCGCAACACCACGCTCATTCGCTCAGACTATATGCTGGGCGCCAACACCGCTTTCTTCGAGAAATCGTTGCAGATGTGGGAAGGCCTGTCCCACGAGTTGGATTTCAACTGTATGGTCTCGCACCGTGGGCGTATTGTCGTCGCGGTGAACCCCGTTCAGCTGGACACATTTGCCAGGCGCGGCAACATCATGCGCCTACATGGGATTGATGCAGAGCTGTTGGATCCGGGCCAGATGAAGAAGGAACTGCCTTATCTGGATTATTCCAAGGAGGCACGCTTCCCGGTCTATGGCGGGCTTCATCAGCAACGCGCTGGCACCGTCCGCCATGATGCGGTCGCCTGGGCCTATGCTCGCGCCGCCTCCGATCTCGGTGTACATATCGTCGAGAATTGCGAGGTCACCGGCATGGTGATGGGCAAGGGCAAAGTGATAGGCGTTGAAACTTCGCGCGGCAAAATTCTGTCGAACAAGATCGGCATCGCCGTCGCCGGGCATACATCGCAGCTGACCAAAATGGCCGGGATCAAACTGCCGGTGGAAAGCCACGTCTTGCAAGCCTTTGTGACAGAGCCCGTGAAGCCCATGGTGCATCACGTCTTGGGCTGGGGCGCAGAGCTTTTTTATCTTTCGCAATCCGACAAGGGCGGCATGGTCTTCGGTGGCCATCTTGATGGCTTCAATACGTTCACTCAGCGCGGCCAGTTTTTCAAAATGAAAGACGTGATGGAATGCGCCGCCTCGCTCATCCCCTTCATGTCGCGCCTGCGCCTGCTGAGGCATTGGGGCGGCATCAATGACATGACACCCGATGGTTCGCCTTTCATTTGCACAACACCCATCGATGGCCTCTATCTCAACGGCGGCTGGTGCTATCAGGGCTTCAAGGCCACACCCGCCTCGGGGCTGACGTTCGCCCACACCATCGCCAATAACGCACCCCACGAACTCAATGCTGGCTTTGCGCTCGACCGCCTGATGAAGGGCCGGGAACTTGATGAACACGGCATCGGCAACTGGACTTACAAGCAATGAGAATCCCTTGCCCCCATTGCGGAGAACGCGACGTGAGCGAATTCCGCTATGGCAGCGATGCGTCCAAGAAACGCCCCACCCACGGCGAGAAGGATTTTGCCAAATGGTATGACCATGTTTTCTTGTTTGAAAATCCCAAAGGCCCGCATGAGGAATATTGGCACCATGTCCTGGGCTGCCGCCAATGGTTCAAGCTGAAGCGCAACACCGCAACCAATGAAATCATCGGGGGCGGGAAATGACGACTTTCCGCAGGCTCCCCCAGGGTG
>JAYWAB010000016.1:0-13358 GCA_043782835.1 Aestuariivirga sp. | reverse complement strand
ATTCCCTGATAGCTCAGTTGGTAGAGCATTCGACTGTTAATCGAATTGTCGCTGGTTCGAGTCCAGCTCGGGGAGCCAGTTTTAAATGGGCCAGTGGCAACGCTGGCCCATTTGCTTTAAGAGCCCATGCCATGAACATTCATCCCTCCGTCATCGCAGCGATTGGCAACACGCCGCTGATCAAACTCAGGAAAGCCTCCGAACTCACCGGTTGCACTATTCTGGGCAAAGCCGAATTCATGAACCCCGGCCAATCGGTGAAAGACCGCGCCGCCATTTACATCATTCGCGCCGCCGAAAAATCGGGCGCGTTGAAACCCGGTGGCACCATTGTAGAAGGCACTGCAGGCAACACTGGAATCGGTCTTGCCATGGTCGCCAATGCGCTGGGGTATAAGACGGTGATCGTCATCCCCGAAACGCAAGCGCAAGAAAAGAAAGACGCTTTACGCCAGATGGGGGCAGAACTCATCGAAGTGCCCGCCGTTCCTTACAAGAACCCCAACAATTATGTGAAATACTCCGGGCGCCTTGCCGCCAAGATGGGCGCTGTCTGGGCCAACCAGTTTGACAATGTTGCCAACCGCCAAGCCCATATCGAAACCACGGCGCACGAACTTTGGCAACAGACAGACGGCAAGGTCGATGGCTTTTGCTGTGCCGTGGGTTCCGGCGGCACGCTGGCTGGCGTGTCCATGGGCCTCAAAGCCAAGAACAAGAATATCAAGATTGCTTTGGTTGACCCGATGGGATCAGCCCTCTTCGGCTATTATAAAAATGGCGAATTGAAATCAGAAGGCGCTTCAATCACCGAAGGCATCGGCCAAGGCCGCATCACAGCGAACCTCGAAGGCGCTGTGGTGGATGAAGCCTTTCAGATTCACGACACAGAAGCCTATCAGATCGTTTTTGATCTCTTGCAACACGAAGGCTTGAACATGGGCGGTTCAACCGGTGTGAACGTGGCCGGTGCCATCGCGCTGGCCAGACAAATGGGGCCCGGCAAAACTATTGTTACGGTGCTTTGCGACTACGGCACCAGATATGCCAGCAAGCAGTTCAACCCGGAATTCATGAAGAGCAAGGGCCTGCCTGTGCCGGAGTGGTTGACACACAAACCGGATGTGCCCGCTGTTTTTGAAGTGATATGAGCAACCTCGTCTCGACAAAGTGGCTCGCCGATCATCTGTACACGGATGATCTCATCATCCTCGATGCCTCTTGGCACTTGCCAGCGGCCAAGCGCGACGCAAAGGCTGACTTTGAAGCAGCGCATATTGCGGGAGCGCGGTTTTTTGATTTGGATAGAGTTTCAGATCAAAAGACCACCCTGCCCCATATGCTGCCAACAGCTGAGGATTTTGCGGCTTCAATGGCCGCACTTGGCGTCAACAGCACCAGCCGTGTGATTGTCTATGACACCGTCGGCCTGTTCTCCGCCGCCCGCTGCTGGTGGATGTTCAAAATCTTCGGCCATGACAATGTGGCGGTTCTCGATGGCGGAATGAAAAAATGGCAGGCCGAGGGGCGTGCCACGCAGTCTGGAACCACCCAACCCAAAGCCGGAAACTACACCGCCAGCTTCCGCCCCGACATGGTGAAATCCATCACCCAAGTGGCCAGCGGAAAAGCCCAGATCATCGACGCCCGCTCGCCCGCAAGGTTCCGTGGCGAAGAGGCCGAACCCCGCGCGAACGTCAAACCTGGCCATATGCCAGGCGCCAAGAACATTCACTACGCCACCCTGCTCAACCCAGATGGCACATTGAAACCTCAACAAGAGCTTGCACAAATCTTCTCAAACGCCGGAATAGACTCAGAAAAACCCATTATCACGAGCTGCGGCAGCGGTGTCACCGCCGCTATCCTGACACTGGCACTCACTGAATTGGGAGCCAAGAATCACGCCCTCTATGACGGCAGTTGGGCCGAATGGGGCGCAAGTGAGCAAGAAATTGTTCTGGGCTGACTTGCAATCCGTCATAACATCTGTTATAACGCCTCCATGAACAAACATGTCACTATAGCCACTTCAAAAATCACTGCGATTGGCAATTCCGTTGGAATTAGCTTGCCAAAGCAAGTTCTGGCGCTTTTGCGCGTTGGCAAAGGCGATAGTCTTTGTTTCACCGAAACGCCAGACGGCGTGATGCTTACGCCTTACAGCGCTGAATTTGTTGAAATCATGGAAGCTGCAGAAATTGTGATGCGCGAGGATCGCGAAGTTTTACGCATTTTAGCCAAGTAAAGCGGCCATGGAATACATTCGCTGGCTGTCGAAAGAAACGATCTTAGCAATGCATGCGCGCCAACTTGCTGAACATGGTGGCGGAACAGGCTTGCGCGACGAAGGACTGCTCGAATCGGCAATTCAACGCGCCGCCAACAAAGTTGCCTATGAAACCCCGGACATAGCGGATTTGGCCGCAGCTTACGCATTTGGGATCGCTAAAAACCACCCCTTTGTCGATGGTAACAAACGCACGTCTCTGGTCGCTTCAAGAGCGTTTTTACGTTTCAACGGTTATCAAGTTATTGCAACCGACAAAGAAAAGCTTGAGACGTTTTTATCTTTGGCGGCGGGCACCATCAGCGAGATTGAATTGGCGGCCTGGTTTCGAAAGCATATAAATAAGCTTTAGAATTTTTCACCGCACCGGCGGCGCATAGAGTATCCCGCCGTCGTTCCACAGCGCATTGAGCCCGCGCTCGATTCCCAACTGCGAACCCTTGCCCAGATTATGTTCAAACACCTCGCCGTAATTGCCTGCGGCCTTGATCGCCCGCAAAGCCCAGTCTGCATCCAACCCCATATCTGCGCCAAACGATCCTTCCACGCCGAGCAAGCGGCGCACTTCGGGCCGCGCATCATGGGCTTTCATGTCATCAACAGTTTTCGCCTTGGCGCCAAGTTCTTCAGCATTGATCAATGCGAACAGCGTCCAGCGCGCAATGTTGAACCATTGCTCATCGCCCTGGCGCACTGCTGGTCCCAAAGGTTCTTTTGAAATCACTTCCGGTAGAATGACATATAGATCAGGCTTGGCCAGTTTCAGCCGCACCGCATAAAGCTGCGATTGATCCGCCGAATAAGCGTCACACTTGGCCTCGCCCTTGGCTTGGAAGGCTGCAACCAACTCATCAATCGTATTGAAGGTGACAGGTGTAAAACGCATCGTCTTCACCCGGAAGAAATCTTCCACATTGGCTTGCGTGGTGGTGCCCGACAAAAAACAAATGGCGGCTTGGTTGAGTTGAAACGCCGAGTTCACGACCAGTGCCTTGTTGACCAGAAACCCCTGCCCGTCATGATAGGAAATGCCAACAAATCGCAAAGGCATTTTGGTTTCCCGCTCCATCGTCCACGTTGTATTGCGGGCCAGAATATCCACCTCACCCTTTTGCAATTTATCGAAACGATCCGTCGTCGTGGCAGGAACAAAATCAACTTTCTTTGCATCGCCCAAAACAGCCGCTGCAACGGCCCGGCAATAATCCACATCAAAGCCAGTCCATGTGCCGTCCTCACCCTTGGCTGCAAACCCGTAAAGCCCGGTGTTGACACCGCACAACACTTTGCCGCGCGCTTTCACGTCCGCCAAGGTTGAGGCCAAAGACGAGATTGAAAACAGCCAGAGCAAAAGCAGCGATAGCCCGAAAACTTTGCGCATGAAGCGAATCCTATTATCCATAGGTGCAGACTATCGCGCCTGCGCCAAACTGCCAAGCAACTCCTCGACAGAGCCAACCACGTTTACAACAGGCTTTTCGGGCCGCGCAATCATGACAACAGGCAGTTTCAACGCCGCAGCCGCATCAAGCTTTGCCGGACGCATACCTCCGGCGTTCTTACACACCAGAACAGCTGCGCCATGCGCACGCAGAAACCCAATCTCGCTTTCAAGCGTGAACGGTGGACGCTCTAACACGACATGCCAACGCGACGGAACCACCGTCTCAGACGCCTCAATCATCCGCGCCACGCCGGAAAGATCAACCCGTGCAAAAAACTTGGCCACGTCCTTGCGCCCCACCGTCACCGCAATTTTTTGGCCCGACCTAAGAGAAGTTATGGCAGCATCAATATCTGCAACATCCGTCCAATGATCCTGCGGCAATGCCGCCCACTGCGGCGATTGAAGCCGGATTAACTCTGTGTCTGTCGATCGTGCCGCCGCCGCTGCATGGCGTGAGATCTGCGCTGCAAAAGCATGGGTCGCATCAACGACAAGATCGAACATCTCGGACTGCAAATATTTCGTTAGTCCTTCGACACCACCAAAACCCCCAATACGCACATCGCCTTCTGGAAGATGCGGCTGGCTTGTGACACCTGCCAAGGAAGACATCACATGATGCCCCCACCCCAACAAGGCCGCCGCCGCTTCTCTGGCAACGCCTGTCCCACCGAGAATGAGAATGCGTTTAGGACGCATGAGCAATAATTTTTCCGGCGCGGTCGACGATCATCACATCTAAAGCCATGCCCGAACCCGCGATCACTTGTGCTGCCTGGTGTTGCGCTTCGTGCGTCACGGCCGCCGCCAAATCCGGTCCGCACAATTCCAAAACTTCTAGTGCGGAATTTGCGGCCAAAACTTTTTCACGCTGCGCTGGCTTGGCGCGTTCCGCCAGCCACGTGAAATCAACTTGTGATCGCGCCGAGTGCAGATCAAGATGCCCCTGTGCCAGTTTGACGATCTTGCCAAAGCCGCCAGCAATCGTCACCCGCTCGACAGGATGCGCACGGAGATATTTGAGAACGCCGCCAGCAAAATCACCCATGTCCAACATTGCCTCCAATGGCAACGCGTAATACGCTTGCGCGGCAGCCTCTGAAGTTGATCCGGTGCTGCCCACCACATGATTCAGGCCCATGGCGCGGGCCACATCGATGCCCCGGTGAATAGAGGCAATCCAAGCAGCGCAGGAATAAGGGTTCACAATCCCCGTCGTCCCCAAAATCGAGAGACCGCCGACAATCCCGAGCCTTGGATTCCAAGTCTTCTCGGCAATGGCAGCGCCGCCGGGAATGGAGATTTCGATTTCCACATCCCCCCCGCCCAAGGCCGCAATCTCAGCCGCCATCATTTGGCGCGGCACAGGATTGATCGCAGGTTCGCCCACTGCGATGGGCAAGCCCGGCTTGGTCACCACGCCCACGCCCTCGCCGGCTTTGAACGAAACGCCCATCCCCCCGCGCCGCAGTGTCGCACAGACCAGCGCACCATGCGTCACATCGGGGTCATCGCCTGCATCTTTCACAATGCCCACTTTGGCACAGCCACCGCGAAGTTCGTTGAAAGCCAGTGCGAATGAAACCTCTTGCCCTTTGGGCAAAATGATGGTGACAGGATCGGGGAACGCACCTGTCAACAATGCCGTATATGCCGCTTTGACAGCCGCAGTGGCGCAAGCCCCGGTGGTCCATCCACGTCTTAACTCTGTTTCGGGCTTTTCTAATCGCATGGCCTCATTGTATAAGGGCTTCATGGCACGCGATACCAGCAAAACAATCTTGCAATGGCAGGCCCAATCGGGCCTGCCAGAAGGCTTTGCGCGCCTTGATGGCGAAGCCTTTCCGGCCTTCGAAAAGGGCTGGGTCTGGCTCGTCGGTGCTGGCCCCGGTGCGCCGGGCTTGATGTCACTCCTCTGCTATCACGCCATGCAGAACTGCGATGTCGTGGTTTATGATGCTTTAGTGAACCCCGATATTCTGCGCTGGGTGCACACCGGCGCTGAACTTGAATATGCCGGAAAGCGCGGTGGCAAACCTTCGCCTGTCCAGCGCGATATTTCTCTGCGCCTCATTGAGCTCGCCCAAGCGGGAAAGCGCGTGCTGCGCCTCAAGGGCGGCGATCCTTTCATGTTTGGTCGTGGCGGTGAAGAAAGCCAGATGCTGGCCAAAGCCAAAATACCTTTCCGCATTGTGCCGGGCATTACCTCCGGCGTGGGCGGCCTCGCTTATGCCGGCATTCCCGCAACCCACCGCGATACCAACCATTCCGTCATCTTCCTCACCGGCCACGACGCCACCGGCAAAATGCCCGTCAACGTCAATTGGCAAGCGGTCGCTTTGGCCTCGCCTGTGATCGTGATGTATATGGCTGTGAAAAATCTGGGCGAGATTGCTGCGGCTCTCATCAAAGGCGGCCGCAAGAGCGATGATCCTGTCTCGATTATTTCCAATGCCTCTCTGCCCCAGCAGCAAGTCGCTTCGACCAGCTTGGCAGAGGCCGGCGCTTTTGTGAAAACCCATGAGCCCCCAACGCCTGCCATCGTCGTCGTTGGCCACGCCTCAGACTGGCGGCCGATGTTGGATTGGTATGACGCGGGCATGAGGGCCAATCACATTGGCTAAAGGCATTGTGATTGCCGCGCCGCATTCGGGCAGCGGCAAAACCTTGCTGACCCTCGGGCTTTTGCGCGCGTTCAAAAACCGGGGCGTGAAAGTCGCCTCCGCCAAGGCCGGACCAGACTATATCGACCCCGCCTTCCACGCCGCCGCAACTGGCCAGCCCTGTATCAATTTGGACTATTGGGCCATGGGCGAAAGCGCGGTTCGCTCCCTTGCCTTGTTGCAAACACGTGGCGCTGATTTGCTCATCATCGAAGGCGTGATGGGATTGTTTGACGGTCCGCAGGGTGCCAGAGGTTCCACCGCTGATTTGGCCGAGGCTTTGCAACTGCCCGTGATCCTTGTGGTGGACGCTGCCAAACAGGGCCAATCTATTGCGGCCTTGGTCGCGGGTTTCCGCTCTTTTCGCCACGGGATTGACCTTGCGGGTGTGATTCTCAACCGCGTCGCCAGCGATCGGCACGAGGCTATATTGCGCGAGGCTTTAGGAGCGATTGCCGTGCTCGTTCTCGGTGCCCTGCGCCAGAATGACTCATTGGTGATCCCGTCGCGCCATCTCGGATTGGTGCAAGCTCAAGAAAATCAACGGCTTGAGGACTTTATTGAAAGTGCAGCCGCAGGAGTCGCACGTGAAACAATTCTTGACAAGATTCTCGAATCAGCGGTCCCCTTACAAGAATCGTTCCCTCACGGCGCAGTCGTCCTTGATCCCTTGGCCCAATCCATCGCAATCGCCAAGGACGATGCTTTCAGCTTCACCTATCCCCATTTACTGCGGCAGTGGCAACAAAGGGGCGCAGAACTGCGTTTTTTCTCACCGCTCGCCAATGAACCGCCCCTAAAGGCCGAAGCTGTTTTCCTGCCCGGCGGCTATCCCGAGCTTCACGCGGGCAAACTCGCCGCCAATGCCAACTTCCTGGACGGCCTGCGCAACTTCAAAGGTCTGATTTACGGCGAATGCGGTGGCTATATGGTTTTGGGCGATGGTTTGATCGACGCCCAAGGCCAGCGCCATGCCATGGCGGGTTTGCTGCCGCTGACCTCCAGCTTTGCCAAACGCAAGCTGCATCTGGGCTACCGCCAGCTGAAATCGCTGAACAGCCCGTGGCACCTGCCTCTGCGGGGCCATGAGTTCCACTATTCGACCATAGAAAGCCAAGGCGGCGGCGAGCCCTTGTTTCACGCCCATGATGCGGCGGGCAATGATCTGGGCAAAATCGGTCAACGCGTCGGTACCGTCATGGGCTCCTATGCCCATGTGATCAGCGTGGCACCATGATCGCCCGCGCACTCA
Organism: Aestuariivirga sp.; assembly: GCA_043782835.1. Classification (GTDB taxonomy): domain Bacteria; phylum Pseudomonadota; class Alphaproteobacteria; order Rhizobiales; family Aestuariivirgaceae; genus Aestuariivirga. The sequence goes on along the minus strand of JAYWAB010000016.1, from coordinate 5,706 downwards.
TGTTTCTGGGCACAGGCTCTGATGTCGGGAAATCCCTCATCGTGGCGGGCCTTTGCCGCGCCTTTGCCAATCGCGGCCTGCGGGTTGCGCCCTTCAAACCGCAGAACATGTCCAACAACGCCGCCGTCACCCGCGACGGTGGCGAAATCGGACGCGCCCAGGCCCTTCAGGCCCGCGCCGCACGGATTGCGGACTCAGTCCATATGAATCCCGTGTTGCTCAAGCCCGAAAGCGAGACAGGCGCGCAAGTGATCGTTCAGGGCAAGCGCGTCGCCACAATGAAAGCCCGCGAATTCTTTGCCCAACGCCGAGAGTTCATGCCTGCCATTCTCGACAGTTTCTACCAATTGGCCGCGCTGCATGATCTCATTCTTGTGGAAGGCGCTGGCAGCCCCGCCGAAACCAATTTACGCGACGGTGATCTGGCCAATCTCGGCTTTGCTGAAGCGGCGGATATTCAGGCCATCTTAATTGGTGATATTCACCGCGGCGGTGTGATCGCTTCACTGGTGGGCACACTGGCGGTTCTTGCTTCTGCCGATCAAAATCGCATAAAAGGATTCTTGATCAATAAGTTCCATGGCGATCCACAACTCTTTGATAAAGGGCGAAACTTCCTCAAACAGCGCCTGGCGATGCCCTGCCTGGGCATCGTGCCGCATTTCGCTGCCGCCGCCAAACTCCCCGCAGAAGATGCAGTGGCTTTGGAAGATATGGTTGCAACAAACTCAAAAGGCTTAAAAATAATTGTTCTGCGTTTGCCGCGCATCGCCAATTTCGACGATCTCGATCCCCTGCGCCAAGAGCCGGGTGTCAGTCTTAACTTTCTGAACGCCGGCCAAGCCCTGCCCGGCGATACCGACTTGGTCATCATCCCCGGCTCCAAATCCACCATAGCGGACTTTGCAGCCCTGAAAGCCAATGGCTGGGACATTGACCTCGCCGCGCATCACAGGCGCGGCGGCAAGGTGCTGGGCCTCTGTGGCGGCTATCAAATGCTGGGCCGCATGATCCACGATCCCCAAGGCCTCGAAGGCCCGGCACAATCGGTTCCCGGCCTCGACCTGCTGGATGTGGAAACCACCTTGAACACCGAGAAGACCACCACACAAACTGATGCTGTCCACACCCTCTCGGGCCAACTGATCTCAGCCTATGAAATCCATCTCGGCACCACCACAGGCCTCGACCGCGACCGCCCTTTTGCACAAACAGCAAATGGCCCCGAAGGCGCCATCAGTGCCGACGGCCGCGTGACTGGAACCTACCTTCACGGCTGCTTAGCGGCCGATGGTTTCCGCCAGGCCTTTTTATCATCATTGGGCGTGCAGGTTTCACAATTCAACTATGAACAAGACATCGAAGCCACGCTCGACGCCTTGGCCCAACATCTCGAAACCCATCTTGATCTTGACGCAATCCTCGCAGCAGCAGGGCCCGTAAAATGAACACGCTCGCTCTGGCAGCACTGGCCCTGCTCATTGAAACTTTTGTGGGTTATCCAGCCGCCTTGCAAAACCTGATCGGCCATCCTGTGCAATGGATAGGCTCACTGATCACCTATCTCGACGAAGGCCTCAACGATGGCGAAGCGGCAGCTTCACAGAACAGGACCAATGGCGTGATTGCGGTAGTATTTATACTGGCCGTCAGCATTCTGCCCGCTGTTATCGTAACCTATCTCCTTGCCAAACTGCCCTTTGGCTGGGTCATAAATATCGCGCTAGCCGCCAGCTTGCTCGCCCAGAAATCATTGACCGAGCATGTGACCGACGTGGCCAACGCCTTACCACAAGGCTTGGACGATGCGCGCCAAACCGTTGCCAAAATTGTCGGCCGCGATCCAACCCAATTGGACAAAGGCGGCATCGCCAAAGCCGCGCTCGAAAGCCTCGCCGAAAACACCAGCGATGGCGTGGTCGCCCCTTTCCTTTTCTACGCCGTGGCGGGCTTGCCTGGCCTCGTTGCTTACAAAGCCATCAATACCGCTGACTCGATGATCGGACACAAATCCGAAAAATATTTGAACTTCGGTTGGGCCGCCGCACGGCTGGATGATTTGCTCAATCTCGTCCCGGCTCGCGTTACGGGATTGCTTTTCATCGCCGCCGCCCGCGCAAACAACAAGACGGCGATGCTAGGCGCGTGGTCTGCGATGTGGCGCGATGCGCCAAAGCAGGCGTCCCCTAACGCCGGTTGGCCGGAAGCCGCAATGGCCGGCGCTTTAGGTTTCAGCTTCGGCGGCCCGCGCAGTTATGACGGAACGCTGGTTGATTTACCGACAATGGGCAATGGCAACCAACCCAAAGATGAAATGGATATTGCCGCAGGCCTCACCCTGCAGCGCAACGCCATGGCACTTTTGTTGCTGCTCAGCGCGGGCTTGGCAATCGCCCTTTGAGCGCCAAGGGAAGCCCCGCGACCAGCAACACCACGGTGTCGCAAGCCGCCGCCACGCGCTGATTCATGATGCCATGGAGATCCCGAAACCGCCGACCGAGCGGCGTTTCGGGCACCAGACCAAGACCGAGTTCGTTCGAAACAAAAACCAAATTGCCGTGCGCGTTTGCCAGCATAGCGACCAGCGCCGAAATTTCAATTTCGCAATCTTTCTCCGCCATCACCAGGTTGGTGAGCCACAGCGTCAGACAATCCACCAGCACCCATTGCCCGGCTTTGTCATGGGCCTTGAGCGCGCCAAGCAAATCGATTGGTGCATCCACCGTGGTCCATGCCGGGCCACGCTGCTGTTGATGCTTTGCAATGCGGGCCGACATCTCAGCATCAAAAGCCTGGGCTGTCGCCACATAGACGCGAGGCTTCGCACACAGGCTTTCGGCATAACGGCTCTTGCCGCTGCGCGCCCCACCCAGAACCAGAGTGACATTCATGTTTTCACCGGCGGCATGCGCGCAATAAAATGCCCACGCATCTTTTGCGGCCATTGGCGAAATGGCACTTCGCCTGTCTCACTCGCACCATGCAAATCAAACCACGTCAAAATCGCTTCGGCCTGTTCTAAGTCCGGGCTATTGCCACCTGTGACATAAGAAAAGCGTTCGTCATCCTGAATGACAACACTGCACGGCCTTGTGCAATTCCATAGGCACGCCTGTTCCTCAATCACAACATCTGCCCGGCCCTGTGCCACCAACACGTCGCACATCGCCGCCAGAAGCAACTGCCCACCTGTCAATCCTTCAGGCGATAATTTCTGCTCTGCCGAAAACTTGCAGGTCGAACAAATAACCAGTCTGCGCATAGGGGGTGGACAAGCCTTCCATGGATGGTAACCTTCCAGCCCATAGAGCAACTGGGCGGTCGACAATACATGAAATTCAATAAGATCTCTTTTCTCGCCTCAGACTCTGCCGAAGCCAAGCGTGCCCTCAAAAGCCTGGCGAAAAACTTTGGCAATGTGAGGCCAGATGATGCTGATGTCCTTGTCGCCCTTGGGGGTGATGGCCTCATGCTGCAAGCTTTACACGGCTGTCTCAAATCTGGCCTTCCGGTTTATGGCATGAACCGTGGTTCCGTTGGCTTCTTGATGAACGATTTCAAGATCACCGATCTGCCGACGCGTTTGAATGCCGCCGAGCAGACCTTGATCCGACCCTTGCGCATGGTCGCCAAAACCCACGATGGCAAACGCCACGAGCGCCTTGCCTTCAATGAGGTCTCCTTCCTGCGGCAACGCTCTCAAGCCGCCAAACTGCGCCTGACAATTGATGGTCGTGTGCGCCTCGATGAAATGATTTGTGATGGCATGATGGTGGCCAGCCCGGTGGGTTCGACTGCCTACAACCTCTCTGCCCACGGGCCCATTCTTCCGATCGGTGCGCCACTTCTTGCACTCACCCCGATCAGCGTTTTTCGGCCAAGGCGTTGGCGCGGCGCCATATTGCCAAATGCCGCCAAAGTGCTGATCGATATTCTCGAAAGTGAAAAACGCCCGGTGGCGGCTGTGGCCGATCACGACGAAGTGCGAAATGTCATCAGTGTTGAAATTGTTGAAGACAAAAAGCGCAGCGTTAAAATGCTTTTCGACCCCGGCCATAGCTTGGCCGAGCGCGTGTTGAACGAGCAGTTTAAGTTTTAAGACAAGGATTAACGACCGCGGAGTGATGGCAATGTTGGAATCCGACAAACTGTTCGCTGGCTCAATTCCAGAAAACTACGACCGCTATATGGTACCGTTGATTTTCGAACCCTTCGCCGCAGATCTTGCACAACGGGCCGCATCCCTGACGCCAATCGCCGTTTTGGAAATCGCCGCAGGCACCGGGGTCGTCACCCGTGCATTGGCACCAAAACTATCCTCTGATGCCAGCTACACCGTCACTGACCTCAACCAGCCGATGCTCGACTACGCCGCTTCAAGGCAGGCACCCGACAGTCGCATCACATGGCAGCAAGCGGATGCCATGGCTCTGCCGTTTGAAAATGCGAGTTTCGATCTCGTGTGTTGCCAATTCGGTGCGATGTTCTTTCCCAACCGCACCAATGCCTACCGCGAAGCAAGGCGGGTCCTGAAGCCGGGTGGACATTTCTTGTTCAACGTATGGGACCGCATCGAGGAGAATGTCTTTGCTAATGATGTGACCAATGCTCTCGCAAAGTTTTTTCCAAACGATCCGCCGCGCTTTCTGACACGAACGCCGCACGGCTACTACGATACGGCCCTGATCCGTAGTGAATTGGATAACGCGGGCTTCTCGCGTGTGGTGATCGGGACCAGAACCGAACAAAGCCGTTCGTCCTCGCCGCGCATTCCAGCCGTTGCTTTTTGTCAAGGGACAGTTCTTCGCAGCGAAATCGAGGCCCGAGACGCGGCGAAGCTACATGCTGCAACCGACTTCGCGGAGTCGGTGATTGCGGCCAAACATGGCAACGGCGCGGTTGCTGCCAAAATTCAGGCGCATGTCATCTTGGCTGCGGTCTAGGTGTTGGAATGGCCCATTCCGGCATTTCTCACTTTGGCTAGGCGGCGCGGACGAGATCGGCCTTTAAGCGCTTAGCCACTTTGCGAATTTTAATCTCACCATAGCGGCCTAGAAGTTCGATATTCTTGGCTCGTTCCGTTGAACCCATGGCTTCATAGCGCGTCATCAAAGCCTCAAGCAGGCGCGCCCCAAACTCTTGCGACGTGATGCTCAAGCCCTCTTCGCGCATATCAATCACCACATCACAAGACGCACGCACCATGCCAAAACAACTTTGCGGCAGGCCCGAACGGCGGAACAGCGATTTCAAATTCATCGGTGAGGACGCATACATCAGCTCTGCCGTGCGCGGCTGGCTGAAACCTGAGAGATGCGCCAGTGCTGCTTCAACCACACTCATCTGGCCCGTCGCCGCAGCGCGGATCACCAAAGCCGGGGTGAGCATATTTTTAGAAGCGAGATAGGATGTCGCCTGCGCCCGCTCTTCCGGCGAAGCTTCGATCAACACTTGCATCACCGCATTATCTTCGGCTTCTGAACACAGGTCCGAAGCATCATTGGCTGGTATCCAGGCCTTTTCCGCCATCATCTGGCGCATCCGGCTGGCCACGCGCCTTGCTTGCATAATGCGAAGATCCAAAGGCAGATCACCCTTGGCCATCAGTTTTTCGACAAGCTCTTGCGATTGTCCAAACCGTTGATAGATCGCGCGGTAATCTGCGGCGTCCAAGGCCACGGCCCGATTTTCAAAAAGCGCCAAGAG
>JAYWAB010000015.1:0-3433 GCA_043782835.1 Aestuariivirga sp. | reverse complement strand
AAATACGGCGGTGCCGATTGTGTCAATTGCGGCGGGCTTGTGCGTTGCAGCACGAGTTTTCCGTGCCGTGGATAACATGGCAATGGTTTTCCCAAATCCGCCGCAAAGAATCCAGTTGACCTTCGCCGACTCATCGCCTAGACACCGCCCACATTCCAGACGCAGGCCGTTGTGGGTTCGCCTCACAAGACGCTGTTGGGAATGTAAAAGAGCTAATTATTTCAAGGTCATGTGCCTCAAATCTGGCCGATTTGAAGCACCTCTGGTTTTGGCACTAAGTGGACCCGGACCGGGGCGCTTCAGTGCTTTTTTCGTTGCCCGGTCCGATTGAATTTGAAGGTTTTCGAGGCTCATGCCGACAATTAACCAGCTCATCCGCAAGCCCCGTCTTGCACCGACCTATCGGAACAAGGTTCCGGCGATGCAGTCCTGCCCGCAGAAGCGCGGCGTGTGCACGCGGGTTTATACGACAACGCCAAAGAAGCCGAACTCAGCGCTGCGTAAAGTTGCCAAGGTTCGTTTGACCAACGGCTTTGAAGTGGTGAGCTACATTCCAGGCGAAGGCCACAATCTGCAAGAACACTCTGTCGTCATGATCCGTGGCGGCCGTGTAAAGGATTTGCCAGGCGTTCGTTATCACATCATCCGCGGCATCTTGGATACCCAAGGCCTGCCCAAGCGCCGTCAGCGTCGTTCGAAATACGGCGCGAAGCGTCCGAAGTAAGAGGATCACAGCATGTCTCGTCGTCACTCAGCTGAAAAGCGCGTTATCAATCCCGATCCAAAGTTCGGTGATCTGATCGTTTCGAAATTCATGAACAACCTGATGGTTGATGGCAAAAAGTCCGTCGCTGAAGGCATTGTTTATGGGGCTCTGGATATTGTTCAGGCCAAAGCCAAGGCTGATCCCATTCAGCTGTTTCACACCGCTTTGCAAAACGTGGCACCTGCCATTGAAGTCCGCTCACGCCGTGTGGGTGGTGCCACCTATCAGGTTCCTGTTGAAGTCCGCACCGAGCGCCGCCAAGCTTTGGCGATCCGTTGGATTATTATTGCCGCACGTGGCCGCAATGAAAAGACCATGGTTGAACGCCTCTCGGCAGAACTTCTCGATGCTGGCAATAATCGCGGCACCGCCGTGAAAAAGCGCGAAGACACCCATAAGATGGCCGAAGCCAACCGCGCTTTCAGTCATTATCGCTGGTAAGAGATTTAAAAAATTATGGCACGCGCACACGAACTTCAAAATTATCGTAACTTTGGCATCATGGCCCACATTGATGCTGGCAAGACGACGGCGACTGAACGGATTCTTTATTACTCCGGCAAGACGCATAAAATCGGCGAAGTACATGACGGCGCGGCCACCATGGATTTCATGGAACAAGAGCAAGAGCGTGGCATTACCATCACGTCTGCCGCCACCACCACCATCTGGAACGGCATGCGCCTCAACATCATCGACACGCCGGGCCATGTGGACTTCACCATTGAAGTTGAACGTTCGCTCCGCGTGCTCGACGGCGCTGTTTGCGTTCTCGACTCAAACCAAGGCGTTGAACCACAAACCGAAACCGTTTGGCGCCAAGGCGACAAATATGCGGTTCCGCGCATCGTGTTCTGCAACAAGATGGATAAGACTGGCGCTTCGTTTGAGCAGTGCCTGAAAGACATTAAAGAACGTCTGGGTGCGCGCGCTGTTCCCATTCAATTGCCCATCGGTTCTGAAGCTGCATTCAAAGGCATCGTTGATCTCGTCCGCATGAAGGCTGTCGTGTGGGACAATGAAGAACTCGGTGCGTCATTCCACGATGAAGACATTCCGGCTGATATGGTCGATGCTGCCAAGCAGGCCCGCGCCGACATGATCGAAGCCTGCGCTGAACTCGATGACAAGGCGATGGATGACTATCTCAACGGGATTGAGATGGACAACGTCACCATCAAGAAGTTGCTCCGCAAAGCCGTGTTGAACGCCTCGTTCTTCCCGGTTCTGTGTGGCTCGGCCTTCAAGAACAAGGGTGTTCAGCCTTTGCTTGACGCGGTTTGTGATTATTTGCCTTCGCCTTTGGATCGTCCTGCCATCAAGGGCATCGATGTGAAGACGGGTGGCGAAACCACACGCCCCTCATCGGATACGGAGCCTTTGGCTTTGCTGGCTTTCAAGTTGATGGATGACCAATATGGCATTCTCACATTCTGCCGCATCTATTCCGGCGTGTTGGCCAAGGGCACCTCGCTCTTGAACTCAACCCGCGACAAGACCGAGCGCGTAGGCCGCATGGTTCTCATGCATGCCAACAACCGCGAAGAAATTGCGGAAGCTCATGCGGGCGACATTGTGGCCCTTGTTGGCCTCAAAGATACCCGCACTGGCGACACGCTGTGCGATCCGGCCAAGCCTGTTATTCTCGAAAAGATGGAGTTCCCGGAACCTGTCATCGAAATGAAGGTTGAGCCGAAGACCAAGGTTGATCAGGAAAAAATGGCTGTGGCTTTGTATAAGCTGGCTGCTGAGGATCCATCCTTCCGCGTTTCGACGGATTCTGAATCAGGCGAGACCATCATCAAGGGCATGGGCGAACTTCACCTCGACATTAAGGTCGACATCTTGAAGCGCACGCACAAGGTTGAAGTTGTGGTTGGTGCGCCGCAGGTTGCCTACCGTGAAGCCATTACTCGCAAGATCACTAAGGACTATACCCACAAGAAGCAAACGGGCGGCACGGGCCAATATGCTCGTGTGATCCTGGAAATCGAACCCGCCGAAAAGGGTGCTGGCAATTCGTTTGAATCCAAAATTGTCGGCGGCTCAGTGCCGAAGGAATATATCCCAGGCGTTGAAAAGGGCTTGAACTCGGTGCTCAACAGCGGGCCGCTGATTGGCTTCCCGGTGGTGGACTTGAAAGTGGCATTGATTGACGGCGCTTATCATGACGTTGACTCGTCCGCCATCGCCTTTGAAATTGCCACCCGCGCCGCAATGCGCGAAGCTTTTGATACGGCTGGTCCGGTTTTGTTGGAGCCGATCATGAAAGTTGAAGTGACGGCGCCTGATGAATATCTCGGTGGCGTGATCGGCGACTTGAATTCACGCCGCGGCCAAATCTTGGGCACATCGACACGCGGCAACGCGCAGATCGTCAATGCCATGGTGCCACTCGCCAATATGTTCGGCTACATCAACAACCTGCGCTCGATGAGCCAGGGTCGTGCATCCTACACCATGCAGTTCGATCACTATGAGCAGGTTCCAACTGCGGTGGCCGAAGAAGTTAAAAAGAAATATTCGTAATTTTTGGATTGATGGAGCAGAGCCATGGGAAAAGAAAAGTTCAACCGCGACAAGCCGCATTGCAACATCGGCACGATTGGTCACGTTGACCATGGCAAGACGTCATTGACGGCAGCGATCACCAAGGTTCTGGCTGAA
>JAYWAB010000014.1:0-3130 GCA_043782835.1 Aestuariivirga sp. | reverse complement strand
TTGCAAACAGGCTGGTGCGTCATTCACCGCAAGGACAACGTTATCTCGCCTATGTCGAAACCTCGGACGCGATGGTTCACAATGCCAATCTGTGGGCGGCATTCATATTGGGTTCGGGGTGGGAAATTTCGGGCTGTGAAGTCTGGCGACAGCTCGCGGCAGATGCTGTTCACTATACCCTGCAAGCGCAACGCGATGACGGATCATGGGCTTACGGAGAGGCCGCGCATCATCATTTCACCGACGGTTTCCACACAGGATATGTTCTTGAAGCGCTGTACCGCTTAAAAGGTGTAGAGCCTTCGCTTGGCATCGAGATACACATCGCAAAAGGATTCGATTTCTACCTGCAACACTTGGTTTTACCGGATGGCACAGCTCAATACTACAGTACAAACGCGTTTCCCGTGGACGGCAACTGCGCAGCCCAATTCATCATCACGCTGGATGCGCTGGGTATTGCGCAAGAGCACCTTCCCATGGCAAAGCTCGTGATGGAGCGGATCGTCAAAACACTCTGGCTGGAAAAGCCAAACAGGTTCGCTTATCAGAGATCAAACCGTATTTTAAACAAGATCGACTATCCCCGCTGGACGCAGATTTGGCTGGCTTTGGCACTGAAAATTGTCGCCGATGCAGAAAGTACTGCTCAGCCAGTTACCCTTTCATCCCAAGCAATCTCTGCACGGTAAGGCTGGCAAGCATGTATAGAAATACCGTGTTCGTGTGCGCGTATCGCCACCACATGCGTCTGGGTTCCTGGTATACACGGTAGGCCCACTCAAGCCCGCTCTTCTGCATCCAAAGCGGCGCGCGTTGCACTTTGCCTGCAAGTACATCAAAGCCACCTCCGACGCCCATGATGAAAGGAGTGCTCAGTTGGTCACGCCAGCGCCGGAGCAAACGTTCTTTGCGGGGCGTCGGCATTCCAATGAAAAGACAATCAGCTTGCGATGCACGAATTTTGTGCAACACCTCATCTTCCGCTTCTTGGGTGAAGTAGCCGTTGCAAAAACCGGCAAAATTTATCTCGGGAAGCTTCATTTTAATAGTCTGAACTGCTTGGCCTACCACTTCTTCCGTCGCGCCGAGGAAAAAGGGGCGATAGCCGTGCTCGGCACACAGCCGCAAAACTGATTCCATCAGGTCGACACCTGACACCCGGGTGACAGGCTTGTGACCGCTGACGCGCAAAGCCAAAGCAATTCCCATGCCGTCGATGCCGACGACATCACTGGCAACAACATCGTCTTTCAACTCAGCATTGTTTTTCAAAGATACGAGTTTCGCCACATTCAACGCTACATGGTGCAATCTGGTTCGTGACCGCAAAGCGTCGTGGACAAGCGACAGCGTTTGTTCTTGCGACAGAATGTCAACTGGCACATTGAAAAGTGCGGCTCTCATGTTGCGTCCCCGCATCACAAAGCCATCCCAAAGGAAACGTAGGCCATTTGAACCAAACACGAAATACATTTTTTCAACGGTGACTCGCCTGACGTTGCACCTTTTTGCCACAATCATGTGGAATTGTTTAACCAGTGGTGCGCGAACAGGCGCCACTGGGATGGCACACTGTTTATGGCTGCATTCAATGCGGGCCTTGGGGCGCAAAGTTGTGTCGAAACTTTTTTCAAGCCGTTCGTCTCCATTCAGAAGCGATATCAAATCGGTGTGCGGTATCGCGCGCAAGTCTGTGCACTACACCTGCCGTTCCACTCCCTGAAGTTCGGCCGCGCAAGCACAAACGATGCTCAAGAAACATTTGAATTTGAACACGGATAGCGATTAAATGTCCAAAAGAATGCAGTGGGCCGCAGCAGTTCTGGGCTCAGACTTGTTCTCAAAAAAAGAATCTCGTTCACGGTTTGCGGTTTGGCCAACCCTGAAAAGGCCAAGTGCGCTTTGGTCTCTGACCGATCCCGCCGTGTCTGCAGTGTTGGTTACGGCAGACTGGATGGTCATGTTCTCTACATCAATGGCAACGTGGCTTTTCTACAATGAGCTCAATGGCGTCGTTTTCACGCACTGGCAATCTTACATGACATGTAGTGCCATGCTTGCGTTCATTTTTGTTTTGAATGGACTCCGCAGCAGCGTCTATGGATTCCTGTGGGGCGTCGACAGACAGGAAGGCATTGTCAAAGTCTTCCGGAGCTTCTTGCAAACCTTCATGGTCTTTGTGACTGCGTTAGTCTTTTTGCAGTGGGCCGAAGCTTATTCACGGGTGACACTGGCGGCGCAGTTTTTCATTTGCGGTGCTGCTATACTTGCATTCCGATCTTTTCAATTTCGATTGTTGCAAAAACCGCAGATCGCGAGACAGGTGGTTTCCAACCGTGTCATGCTGGTCGGACCTCCGGAAGAAATTGACAGTGTCATGCGCAACTGGCGCGAGCGCGGCGAAAATGTTCATGTGATCGCCACTTTTCCCATGCGTCTTGAATTTGGCAATCACTTGAAAAGTGCGAGTGCTCTCAAGGAACTGACCGAACGCGTGATTGCTGCTGGCCGTGCTTCGCGTCCAGATCGCATCGTCATTCTGCCACCGGTTGGAGAGCGAAGAAAGGTTGACGAGCTTATTGAAAAGTTCATGGAACTGCCGGTCAGCATTCTGGTCTCGGCAGAATCATTGGTAACGATGCAGGGTCTTCCTTCGACCGTAAGTTTCGGAGGGTTGCGCATGCTGCGGGTCGTTCGCAAGCCACTTTCGGCGCGAGACCGTATTTTCAAAAGGGCCTTTGATGTCTCGGCGGCCTCGTTTCTGCTCGTATTTTTGGCGCCGCTCCTTGCATGCGTTGCCGTAGCAATAAAATTGGATTCGCGTGGACCGGTTCTCTTCAAGCAAAGACGGAACGGCTTCAACCAGAAAGAATTCTGCATTTATAAATTCCGGACCATGATGGTTCAAAGCCCGCATGCAACCTTCAAACAAACCCAACGCAATGACACACGGCTTACGAGGCTTGGTAAGCTGCTGCGGCGATGGAACATTGACGAGCTTCCTCAGTTGCTGAATGTGTTGTGGGGCGACATGTCACTGGTCGGTCCGCGTCCACACGCGTTGGCCCATGACGACATCTTTTATGCAGAGCTGGTAACTTATGCGCGGCGCCATAATGTAAAACCA
>JAYWAB010000013.1:0-2040 GCA_043782835.1 Aestuariivirga sp. | reverse complement strand
GGCAAGTTCGGCGGGTGGCAGGTCATACAGGTTCTTGTCCATGGCCGGGCCGGGGTGGATCTTGTTGGTGATGCCATCAAGTCCCGCCATGATGATGGCGGAGAAGCAGAGGTAGGGATTGGCCGATGGATCTGGGAAGCGCACTTCCACGCGCTTGGCCTTGGGGTTGGAGGTGAAGGGAATGCGGCAGGAGGCCGAGCGGTTGCGGCTGGAATAGGCCAGCAGCACTGGCGCTTCATAACCCGGCACCAGACGCTTGTAGGAATTCGTCGACGGGTTGGTGAAGGCGTTGAGCGCCTTGGCATGCTTGATCACGCCGCCGATGAAGTAGAGCGTGGTTTCAGAGAGATCGGCATATTCCTTGCCGGCCATCTGGGTCTTGCCGTCCTTCCAGATCGAAAAATGGCAATGCATGCCAGAGCCGTTGTCGCCAAACACCGGCTTGGGCATGAAGGTTGCCGTCTTGCCGTAAGCGTGGGCCACGTTGTGGATTACATACTTGTAGATCTGCATGTGGTCCGCAGCAGTGGTGAGAGGCTGGAACTTGGTGCCCAACTCATGCTGCGAGGAAGCTACTTCGTGGTGGTGCTTTTCGATGGCCAGGCCCATTTCGCCCATCACCGAAAGCATTTCGCCGCGCATGTCTTGCGCCGAGTCCATCGGGTTCATTGGGAAGTAGCCGCCCTTGGTGCGCATGCGGTGGCCCATGTTGCCGCCCTCATAGTCCCGGTCGCCATTCTTCGGCAGTTCAACGCCGTCGACTTCAAAACCGGTTTTATAAGGGTTGGTGGAGAACTTCACGTCATCGAACACGAAGAATTCGGCTTCGGGGCCCACGAACACCGTGTCACCGATCTTGGTGGAGTTCAGATAGGCTTCGGTGCGCTTGGCAATGGAGCGCGGGTCACGGTTATAGCCTTCACCGGTGCCTGGGTCGGCGATGTCGCAGAATACGGCCATGGTGGTTTGAGCATAGAAGGGGTCGAGGTGAACGGAGGCCGCATCCGGGCGCAGGATCATATCGGATTCATTGATTGCCTTCCAGCCAGCGATGGAAGAACCGTCAAACATCAGGCCTTCTTCCCAGGCATCCGCACCCATCTGGGAGATGTCCATGGTCAAATGCTGCATCTTGCCGCGCGGATCGGTGAAGCGCAGATCTACAAATTTCACGTCCTTGTCCTTGATCATTTTCAAGGCGGCGTTGACGTCTTTTTTTTCTTCGGTGGCCATAGGTTCGTCCTCTGTTTTGGCGTTGATTTTTTTGTTGTTGAAATTTTAAAGAGCGTCGGTGCCAGACTCTCCTGTGCGGATGCGGATAGCCTGTTCAATGGTGGAAATAAAGATTTTCCCATCGCCAATACGCCCTGTGCGTGCGGCATTTTGGATGGCTTCGATAGCTTTGGTAACAAGCTCGTCGGGAACGACGATTTCAAGTTTCACCTTGGGCAGGAAGTCCACCACATATTCGGCGCCGCGGTAAAGCTCGGTGTGGCCCTTCTGGCGGCCGAAGCCCTTTGCTTCAGTGACCGTGATGCCCTGAATGCCCACTGCCTGCAGGGCCTCCTTCACTTCATCCAGCTTGAACGGCTTGATGACGGCTTCGATTTTTTTCATGGGTCCTCGCCTCTTATTCTCGGTTAAAAATGGGTTGCAGGGCGCGTGCCAGATGGTCGCGTTAAACAATTCAACAGCTTATCCGCTTGCGCGGTTTTTTGGCAGAGCAAATATGTTCGATAAATAAGCATTGTGATTAAATGTTAGGCTTATCTACCTGCTTGCGAAAGCGCATTGCTTGGATTGCTAAGGAATGTTAAGAATCGCATCTGGAACGCAGGGGTTTCTGCAGGGGCAAAATGATGAATGGCATGTTTTTGAAATTGGCTGTGGCTGCGCTGGTCGTCGTAGCGGGGTGGAATTTTACGAGTTTGGCGCTGGCTGGTGCCGCACCTTCGGTCACATCTTTTTCGGGTACTGAACAGACAACGGCTGGGATCGGGCTTTGTTTTGAATTCGGGGACAATGTCGCGGAAGTTGTTG
>JAYWAB010000012.1:0-12532 GCA_043782835.1 Aestuariivirga sp. | reverse complement strand
CAGGCAACCGAGAAGGACGCTCTGAATTCGTCGTCAGCTATCCGCATATTGACGATGAAAAAAGCCCGCAGGTGAGGGCTTTCAACGACTACTTGAAGCAACTGGCCAAATCTCAATCCAGTGACTGCGATTCTGGTGAATCGGACGCAACGATAAGCGTCGGGGCTGCGGCGGAGAACTTGGCAAGTCTCTCGATAAGCAGTGATGGCTATTGTTATGGCACGCCGCATGGCAGCGGCCGACAGAGTGCCATCCTGGTGGACTTCGTATCGGCGCCAAGGATACTTGATTCAAAGGAGGTGTTCAGTGCTGATCAAAAGTTGCGTGACCAGATGGTGGATCTCTTCCATAATAAATTGTCTATTGGCGACCGCTCATACAAGGATGCCGATCTTAGCGATGACACATTGAAAGGCCTTGATACGGCGGCATTAAATGTTGCCAGTTGGTGGTTCAAGCATGATGGTTTGGAGTTCATGACATCATCTTACCAAGGCGGCTGTTATGTCTGCGTAGTGAATGTTGAAAAGATAAGCTGGTCAGAGATTTTGCCTTTTATCAAGTCAGATTCGCCGGCGCGTCGCCTGCGGTAAGCGCAAGCCAATGAGCGGATTATTATCAAAGGTTGCGGCCTATACTGCAGCACTCAATCGCTATGATCTGGGCGCAGTTGAACAGATGTTTGCAGCAGACGCCATCTACGTCTCCCCCGGCCTCGGCGGCGAGGTTAAAGGCCGCGCCGCCATCATCGCAGCATTCAGAGAATATTTTCGCCAGCACACGGATCAAGTGAATACCGATGAGAATGTGCAGCAAATTGATGGGCACAGGCTGCAAAGCCGCTGGCACCTAAAATCTGCCAAATCGAGCCGCAGCGGCAGGCAGCGGATGACTTTTACTGAAACGGGGCTAATCACTCGGATCGAAGTTGAAGATGACGCGGAGTGAGGCCTCTCACCCAAATTTGAACGCCTTCACGTGCGCCGGCGGTACCAACCCGGCGGGCAGGCGCGGGCAATCTGTCGCCGCTTCCATCTGCACATGCATGGGAATGACGCCCGCCCAGATCGGCAGCGCGAAATCTTCCTCGTCATCGCCAGGACCGGCAGCGCGAACCTTCACCGACACCTCAGAAAGCTCCAGCCCCAAGATCATCGTGGCCTTGAATTCCTGCTTGGTCATCGGGCGCAACATGTCCCACCTTCCGGGGTAAAGCAGATCGACAAAATTCTTCATTTTCTGCTCTTTTTCCACATCGTCAGTAATCTTGAAGGCTCGCCCGAAAGCCATCACCGAGCGATAATTGACTGAATGATTGAAAGCCGAACGCGCCATGACCATGCCGTCATAAAGCGTCACATTCACACACACTTCAGCGCCCTCGCTGGCTTCAAGTGCCCGGCTGGCCGAAGAGCCATGCCAGTAAATATGATTGCCTTCGCGCCACTGCATGGTGGGCGTCACAAATGGTGTGCCATTGAAAATATAGCCAACAGTGCAAAACGGTTGCGCGTCTAAAATGGCATGGATTGTGGCTTCGTCATAATGCGCGCGCTTGGCGAGGCGTTTAACGCGGGTGCGTTCTGTCGGGGATTGGGTCATGATGTTCCTTAACACGTGACCACCCCGCAGAAAGTGCCAGTTTCGCCGAATTATTTAACCGCCCGTCACACTCATATGCCGCGCCACGGCCGGCTTGTTATGTTCACGGTCAATCACGAAATCATGGCCCTTGGGCTTGCGGCCAATGGCTTCATCGATGGCGCGCAGCAGAAGTTCATTGCCCTCGCTCGCCCGCAAAGGTGCGCGGAGATCGGCTTCATCATTTTGCCCGAGGCACATATAGAGCTTACCCGTGCAGGTCAGCCGAACCCGATTGCAGCTTTCGCAGAAATTATGCGTGAGGGGTGTAATAAAACCGAGCCGTCCACCCGTTTCCGCAACATGCACATAACGCGCCGGGCCACCCGTCTTGTAAGCAATATCTTCCAACGTGAACTGCTCCATCAGCGCGGCGCGAACCTGCGACAGCGGCAAATATTGATCTGTCCGATCGCCATCAATATCACCCAGCGGCATGGTCTCAATCAAAGTGAAATCCATTTTGCGCTCATGCGCCCAAGCAATCATCGACGGAATTTCGTGTTCGTTCACACCCTTCAAAGCCACGGCATTCAGCTTCACCGCAATGCCAGCGTCCTGCGCAGCCTTGATCCCGTCAAGTACCTTCGGCAGCTCACCCCAGCGCGTAATCTCTTTAAACTTTGCCGCGTCCAAAGTATCCACCGAAACATTGATGCGTTTCACCCCATGCCTGGCTAGATCAATCGCATATTTGGCCAGCTGGCTGCCGTTGGTGGTGAAGGTAAGTTCCTCCAGCGCACCAGATTTAAGATGGCGCGAAAGGCTTTCCACCAAAGTCATGATACCCTTGCGCACCAAGGGTTCGCCCCCCGTCAAGCGCAGCTTCTTAACGCCGCGCGAAATGAAAGCCGAGCACAGCCGATCAAGCTCTTCCAGCGACAACAAATCCGCCTTTGGCAGAAAGCTCATATTTTCCGACATGCAATAGACACAGCGAAAATCACAACGATCCGTCACCGAAACGCGAAGATAAGAAACATGCCTTCCAAAAGGGTCTACAAGTTGAGCCATCACGCTATGTTGCGCCGGACATAACCAAATTTCAAGTGTGCCTTTTCATCGCTTGAGGAGAGGTGTATAAAAGCCTCATGCATGGGATAGGGATCAATCGTCGGACCCTGTTGGCGGCCATGGGAACCGCCGCTCTTGCCACGCCGTCGCTCGGGGCGGAAACTGTCGATCTTGCGTTGGTGCTGGCCCTTGATTGCTCCTTGAGCATAAATGAATTTGACTATCGCATACAATTGCGTGGCACAGGCCAGGCCATCATTGATTCCGGATTGGTCCAAGTCATAGGGCAGGGGCATGAACACGCCATTGCCGTGGCTGCGTTCTTTTGGTCCAGCCCAGATGCGCAGCAAGTCATTGTACCTTGGCGTATCTTGCGCAATGGCGGCGATGCTTATCACCTAGCAGATGAAATTTTTGCTGCTGAGCGGCGCATTTCATCTGGGGCCACGGCAACTGGCAATGCTTTGCAATTTGCGGGCAACTTGCTGCAAGCGGCCCCCGCCGCAGCACGGCGTGTGATCGATGTCTCAACCAATGGCCATGCCAATATGGGTATTCCGGTGTCTCCGATCCGTGACCGACTGGTACAAAGCGGTATCACCATCAATGGCCTGGCAGTGACTGATAATGAGCCAAACCTTGTGGCCTATATGCAGCGCGAGGTGACCGGCGGCGAAGGCAGCTTTGTCATCACCGCAGATGACTACAACGCCTATACCCTGGCCATTCGCCGCAAGCTTTTCCGGGAAATTGCCGGATTGAAAATGGCATAGGCTGCAATGACGCAGCTGCCATTGCCAAGCCGCCGCGCTGTTTTGGGACTGTTGGCGGGCGGGGCTACGACTGCTTATGCCAACGCGGATGTGGATCTGGCTTTGGTGCTGGCCATAGATTGTTCCTACAGCGTGGACGCGAATGAATATGCCCTTCAAATGAAAGGCACAGCCCAAGCCCTGATGGCACCTGAAGTATTGCAGGCGGTGGCGGGCGGCCTGCGCAAACAGGTGGCACTTTCGGCCTTCCTCTGGTCAGAGCCTACCAACCATTTCATGCTGGTGCCTTGGCAACTTTTGCGCGGGCCGGAAGATGCGTTGGCCATCGGCCAAATGTTCCTGCGCGTGCCCAGAGATGTGCCACGGGGCACAACGGCCACGGGCTCTGCTCTCCTGTTCGCACAAAGCCTTCTCGACAGCGCACCCCGAGCGCTGCGCCATGTTATTGACATTTCAACCGATGGTGAATGCAACGAAGGCCCAAAAGTGGAGAGCGTGCGCGATGTCGTGGTGGCGCGAGGCACAGTGATCAACGGCCTCGCCATTACCACTGACTCCGCTGATTTGGACGACTACATGGCAAAAAGCGTCATCGGCGGTGACCAGAGCTTCGTGTTGAAAGCCAATGATTTCGAAGCCTATGGCCACACGCTGAGAATTAAACTGTTCCGCGAGATTACGGCTGTGGATATGATTTAGCCACGCTCAATAGCCGGGCGGTGGCGTGAAACCACCGAACTCTTTCTCCAGCAATTCTGCAAAGCGGATGGCTTTCAGATCATCATAGGCCCGCGTGATGATTTGCACACCGACGGGCAAGCCATCTTCAGCAAGACTCAAAGGCGCAACGGTTGATGGCAGATAATAGCCGCCCGAATAACCCGCCCAAAAGCGCTGGTCGATGGTGGAAACCTTTTTGCCATTCACCGTGATGAAGCGTTCATGCCGCTCGCCCCCCTGATCATGCGCGAAGGCCGTCGTCGCGGCGACAGGGCAGAGGAGCACATCCCAATCCTCAAAGAACGCGTCCCAGATCAGCCGCATCTGGTTTCGCCTTTCGTCCACACGCAGCCAGTCACGATGTGAGAGTGCAAAGGCCCGTGTCATCATGGCGACATAGGAGCGATCATCATTTGAAAGCGTTTTCGCTTTGGCAAACGCCTCATTGTACTGCGCATCCGTCAACCGCCGCGCCGAAGTGGCGCGCAGAAGCATGATGAAAATCTGATAATTCTCTTCATCAGAAAAACCGGGCTGCGCGTTGAATGAAATTTTCTTCACGCGCTTGGCCAAACGCTCGCCAAGCTGCGCAATCTTGTCCTGCACCTTACGGTCCACTTGGCTGACCGCGCTGTTCAGCTTCACCGCCACGCGAAAGTCTTTGAGGGATTTTTGTTCTGCGCGGGGCAGCCGAACCTGTAAGCCCCGCGCATCGGGAAATGCGGGACCCGCCATCAAGCCGAGCAATACGCTCAAATCTTTTGCCGAGCGCGCCAAAGGCCCTGCGACAGTAATGTCCGAAACCGTCACCACGCCGGGGCTGGCATGGCCCTTGTAGGACACGAGACCATACGTTGGTTTATGACCATAGACCCCGCAATAATGCGCGGGGTTGCGAATCGAAGCGCCAATGTCTGAGCCGATTTCGATGGCACTCATGCCGGTGGCCAAAGCCGCTGCCGCCCCGCCCGATGAACCGCCAGGGCTGCGCGTCAAATCCCATGGGTTATTGGTGGTGCCATAAACCGCGTTGAAGCTCTGCCAGTCAGATAAGTCCAGTGGCACATTAGTCTTGCCATAAAGCACTGCCCCCGCCGCAGTTAGCCGCGCAATGGCATCGGAATCTTGCTTTGCAAGGTTATGCGCCAACGCAGGGTCGCCAAAGGTAGTCGGCATTCCCCTCCAATCAAAACTTTCTTTCGCCGTCATCACAACGCCATCGATCAGCGAAAGGGCATTACCCTTTTTTAAGCGCCTGTCCGCCGCCTCGGCCGCCTTGAAGGCGCGCGGAATATCCGTCACCACCACGGCATTCACCGCCGCATTGTGCCGCGTCCACTGGTCAAGGCAGGCTTGCAGCAACGCTTTGGATGAAATCTTGCCAGCCTTCAACAGGCGGCCAAGCTCAAGAGCAGATTTGAAAACGACGTCGCGCATTTAAAGCAGATTACCTATGCGTGCCAAGAGGGCAAGGGGCAGGCGACAAATCATTCTGTGCCGCTTATGAAAGCCAGCATGAACCGCCAAACATTTCTGGGTTATTTCTACGCAGCAGCAGGCGCCGCCCTCTTTTCCACCAAAGCGATTTTCATCAAGCTGGCCTATATGGACAAGGTGGATGCCCCCCTGATGTTGGCGCTGCGCATGGTGACAGCGCTGCCCTTCTTCCTCGCCGTGGCGATTTATATGGTCTTGAAACTGCGCCGAGAGGCAAAGCGCCTCCCACCAAGATCGGCCTGGGTGGGCGCTGTGCTGGTTGGTTTCCTGGGCTACTATTTCTCTGCGTTGCTGGATTTTGAAGGTCTTGTCTACATCACCGCCCAGCTTGAGCGCCTCGTGCTTTTCACCTATCCCCTGATGGTGATGGTTCTTGGCTGGCTGTTCTTCAAAGGCCGCATCTCTTGGATGGGCACGTTAGGAGCAGCGATTACCTATGCCGGGCTGCTCGTTGTGTTTTTGAGAGCCTTGCCAGAAGGCGGCAACAACACGATCATCGGCACGGCATTGGTGCTGGGCTGTGCTTTTACCTTCGCCATCTATCAACTTTTCGCCAAGCGCTATATCGGGCTGATGGGCAGTCTGCTGTTTACTGGTGTTGCACTGACAAGTTCAGCCGTCGCCTGCATTTTGCACTATGTGATCACCACGCGGAGCTTTGACTTTTCGGCCACCCATCGCTTTTATTGGCTGGCGGCGGGCTGCGTCTTCTTCTCAACAGTGCTGCCCAGTTTCATGGTCAACGCGGGCCTCTCGCGAATCTCCGCCCAAGCCACATCAATGATCGCCGCAATCTCTCCCCTCATCACAATCTCGCTGGCAGTGTGGATCCTCGGCGAACATTTTACGATCTATGACGCCTTGGGCTCAGCCATGGTGATCGCCGGAATCGCCGTATTTGCCGCCACTGACCAAAAGTCGGAAGTTGAAAAAAAGGAACTGCTGGCTGGCGAGATGGAACCCACTTGATGGTCACTGCTTCGGCAATTTTTCCCATGTTGCCTGCAGCAGCTTTTCTTCTTCCGGTGAAATCGGTGCAATGGCAGAAATTTTCTTCAGCGTGGCAGCCGGCGGGTAGAGGCCTTTTTCCTTGAGTATAGCCGGCGTGATGAAAGGCGCTGACGCGATCACTGGGTTGGCATAATGCAGGAAATTGGTGTTGGCGGCAGCAATATCAGGCCGCAACATAAAGTCGATGAGCTTATAGGCTGCGTCTTTATTGGCCGCATGGGTCGGAATGACAAAGAAATCCAGCCACATCTCGGTGCCTTCCTGGGGAACGCTATAGATGATCTGGCCGTTGCCTTTTTTCTTGGCTTCTTCTGCCGCCCGGAATGTGGCCCCCGGATAGCCGATGCTGACACAATATTTGCCCGAGACCATGCTTTCGCCCCAGCCTTCATCAGGTACACGCTTCACATACTGCGCTATTTTGCTGAATGCGGCATCGACAGACTCGATATCGGCGATTCCGATATTCTTGATGTCACCGCCGAGATAGGCAATGAGGGTGGGCATCACATCATCCGGCTCGTCAACCATCGATATGCCGCATTGCGCCAGCGTGGCTGCGATCTCAGGATTCATCACCAGCGCGGTGCTGTCGAGCTTCAGGTCTGGCCTGATGGCCTTCACTTTGTCGACATTCACCGCAAGGCCCATCGTGCCCCACATATAGGGCTGGCTGTGCAAGCCGCCCGGGTCCAAAACGTCGGAGGCGGAAGTCACCCTGGGATCAACACCTGCGGCGTTCGGAATCTTGGCGCGGTCTAATTTGACAACGGGATCTTTGCCTTCAAGCACCAATCGCATTTGCGATCCGGTCTGAATGATAACATCAAATTTGTCGCTGCCAGCGAGCAGAAGGTCCTTTGATTCAGAAGATGCGGTATAAGTGTCATAGGCGACGCGAATGCCAGTTTCGGTTTCGAATTTGTCGAGCGTATCCGGGTTGATATAGGTCGTCCAATTCAACATATGGATAGTTGTTTTTGGCGGGTGGTCCGCAAACTTGAGCGTGCGCGTGATATTGTGTTCCATGTCGCGCGTCAGCAGACCGCGCACTTTCATCCCGGCATCTTCCTGGAAGGATTCAATGGAGGCGAAAGTTGCAGGCCCAAAAACGCCGTCCATCGGGCCGGGCTCATAGCCCAATCGTTTCAGAATTTGTTGGGCGATGCGCACCTTGTCCTTGTCGACAACGAGTTCCTGGCCGTCAACATTGCCGGTGCCCCAGCCTTCTTTCTTCCACGCCTCGGCAAAAAGCGAGCGGATGGCCACACTGGCATTCACCGAGAATACAGGGCGGCCCACCGCAGCAAAATGCGCGTCCAATGCTGCTGCCGTCTCACCATCCATTTTGTGCGTTAGTTGCTCCATTTTCAGATAGCCCAAACGGCGCAGCAGGCGCTGCACAGTGACGATCTCCTGCTCAGGTGCCTGCGCAAGCCCGGCATAGAGCGTGGTCAGATGTTCCGTGTCAGGTGCCGAAACCATCCCCTGTCCGAACGCGGCGTTAGCTGCGCCAAACATGATGCCCAAGGAAAAGGCCAACTTCACAACGAGGGTAACGTTACTATTCATCTCTGGTTCTCCATCTGTTGGGCATTAAATTTTCAAGGCAGTGAGCGGACGACGCGGAACCCGATCGAATTGGTCTTCCGGCTGGATTTTTCCCATCCGGTGATTTGGTCGTTCACTTTATTGCGCCCAGTGGACCAAGCACCGCCCAGCACAAGGCGTGTGTCGCAAGCACTGGTGTCGGTGTTGGCTGCATAAGTGAAAGGCTGCCAGCAATCAGCTGACCACTCCCAAACATTGCCCTGCATGTCATAAAGGCCAAGCGCACTTGGCGCGAAGGAGCCGACGGGTGCTGTGCTATTGAAGCCGTCCGTGCAAGTGTCGACCGCAGGCCCACTGGCATTGAAACATTCTTTTGCCGTGGTGTCACTGTGGCTCTTGGCTTGCGCTGTGCCAGAACCTCCCGCCGCCGCATATTGCCATTCTTCCTGCGTCGGCAGGCGATATGCATTGCCTGTGAGTTTGGAAAGCCACGGCAAATATTGCGAGGTCACGTCCTCATATGAAACGTAGATTTTGGGTCTGAGCCCGCGGCCCCAGCCACCATCTTCCGCAGTGGTTTTGCAGACACCATCTGAAACGCAAACATCCCATTGATCAAAAGTGATTTCAAACCGACCAATGGCAAAGTTGTGGTCAACAGTTGTAAGGGTCGCAGGCGCATTGGGATGCGCATCATCATTCTTCATGAAGCTTCCCGCAGTCACCGCAACAAGCTGCGGACAGTCGGCACAATCACGGATGACATTGCCTTGCTGAAGCGGTGCCACGACAGGCTTGGCAGCCACTTCCGGTTTGACAACCACTTCGGGTTTGACCGCCACTTCTGGTTCAGCGACCTTTTCCGGCAGCACGACTTTATCTGGAACTACACTTGGTAGGACGTCGGCTTGAACAACAGCATTTGTGTTGGCCTGAGCGGGAACTTCGAGCTTGGGAGTTTCTGGGGCAGGCGGAGGGACTGGCGGCGGCGGAGCGGTCACCACGAGCGCTTCGGGAAGGGGCTTGGGCAATGGCTCTGGTTCAATTGCTTTGGCCACCGGCAACATGGGCTCAATAATTTTGGCTACCGGCAGCTCCGGTTCGATGGCTTTGGCCGCAGGCAGCGCAAGTGCGCTTGGTGGCGGTGCGATCTCAATTGGGTGTGGCACGGGCGGCAAAGCTGGTTTGATTTGCGCGGCAACTGGTGGACTTTGCGCCGGAACAATCACGGGATCAGGAGCCGTGGCGAGTTGCTGTGGCACCACGGTCGGAACGTCTTTGCGTTCCACACTTGCGCTCGCTTTCACGCTTTCGGAAGGGGGCGAAGCGGCCTGAAAAAAATGCCTTATTTTTCCATCTCCGGCAAAATCAAATGCAACACCAAAACTGACCAGCCCTATGATCACACCAATGACAGCAGTGGGCCGCCAGCCACGAGGCTGTTTGGGTGCCTGTTGACGCCGGACAGAAGTTGGGCGCTTGCGCCGGGGTGCGGGTGCGTGCCTTTCCGCCTTGCCCTTTTCGGATGAAAGGATCAGGGCAACCAATTTTTCATCATCGTTGGACGCTGAAATGCTGGCGCGCTCCGGGCTGTTCCACTCGCTTTTCTTGGCTTCGGAAAGTGGTCTATCAAAATTATAGCGCCCGCTGCGGCGCGGTCGTCTTTTGTTATCCTGGGTAATGGCCATCACCAACGCTCCAAAAGCCTATGCTTTTGCGGGTCGTCAACGCCATGTGGTCCACAACAGCGACGGCACGCAAAATTCCACGCACGCCTTGAAAAGGCGCTGGCAGAATTTCGAGCCGTCCCGGGATCAAAATTCAAAACTTGAAGAATAGATTAAGGCACGATCAAAGGTGAAAATCAATGCATGTGTATATTTTACTCGCCGACTTGGTTAACGGGCGTAAACCACGAGGATCGAACCATCCGGCGCCGCCGTTCGCCGCTTGTAGCTTCCTGATAAGTGCCATAAGGTTCCGTCCAGTTGGAGATGCAAGCCATGAACGATATATTTCTTCACCACGTGTCACTGACCACCAGAAATCTGCCGCGCGCCATTGCGTTCTATACTGACGTTCTCGGCTTCAAACAGATTGACCGTCCGGCGTTTTCCATCGGCGGCGCTTGGTTGAATGCTGGAACAGTCGAAATTCATCTGATTGACTTCCCCGAAGGTTCATTTCGCAACACCAAATCTGTGGGATCGGAAGATGTTCACTTTGCGATGCGTGTCAAAAATTTCGAGTCATTGATCAGCAAGCTGAGTCAGCATGGTTACCGTGAAAACTTGGAAGAGGGTGACAACAGGCGCTTGATCATCAAGCCCAAGAGCGTGGCGGGTTATTCACAACTCTATATCATGGATCCCGATTGCCATCTGATCGAGATCAATGCGGCTTTCACAGCCGCCTAACTCACACTGTCAGGCAAAACCGCTTTACGCTTGGCCATGAATTCGCCCAGCGCTTCATCAATGCCTTGATCCAAAGCCGGGGCCACATAGTCGCGCAACATCTGTTTCCACTTGGTATTGGCCCGCATGACAATGTCTTTCGAGCCATCGTCCTGCCATTGTTCAAAGCTGTTGTTGTCGGCCAAACCCGAGCGCCAGAAGGCGTGTTCGAAATTGTTTTGCGTATGTTGACAACCAAGATAATGCGCGCCGGGCCCCACTTCACGGATGGCATCCATCGCCTGACCATTCTCAGAGAAATCAGCACCCTGCGCAAATTTCTGGAACATGCTCAGCTGATCTGCGTCCATGATCAGTTTTTCATAGCCGGAAGAAAGCCCGCCTTCGAGCCAGCCCGCCGCGTGCAGGCAGAAGTTCACGCCCGAAAGAATCGTAGACCACAACGTGTTGGCGCTTTCATAGGCCGCCTGCGCATCTGGAATTTTAGAGCCGCATAAGCCACCACCCGAACGGAACGGCACACCCATGCGCCGCGCCAACTGTGCCGCACCAAAGGTCACCAGAGCAGGTTCCGGCGTGCCGAAAGTGGGAGCGCCAGATTGCATCGACATTGACGCCGCAAACGTGCCGAACACCACAGGTGCGCCCGGGCGGCACAGTTGTGTAAAGGCGATGCCAACCGATGCCTCGGCCAAGATTTGCGTGAGGGTGCCCACAGTGGTGACAGGCGACATGGCCCCCGCCACGATGAAGGGCGAGATCACAGTGGCCTGATTGGCCCGGGCAAGAACTTTGAGCGCGCCCAGCATCACGCCATCCCACACCATCGGCGAATTGGCATTGATCAAAGATGTCATCACGCAATTCTGATCGACAAAGTCTTTGCCAAACAAAATTTCGCACATGGCAACGGAATCCGCCGCGCGTTCGCCTGATGTCACAGAAGACATGAAAGGCTTGTCGGAATATTTGATGTGGCTGTAGATCATGTCCAAATGTCGCTTGGCCACAGGAATATCGACAGGCTCGCATAATGTGCCGCCCGCATGGTGGAGCGACGGCAACATATAAACCAGCTTGGCGAAATTGCGGAAATCTTCAATAGTCGCATAGCGGCGGCCTTCGTCGAGATTGCGAATGAAGGGCGGGCCATAGACCGGCGCAAACACCGTATTGTCACCGCCAATCACCACGTTGTTCACAGGATTGCGCGCGTGTTGCACATATTCGCGCGGTGCTGTTTTAATCAGTGAACGGACCAATCCGCGCGGGAAACGCACCCGAAAGCGCCGCGCCTCATGGGCCGTAGGCTTCACATCAGCCCCAACCGCTTTCCACATTGCAACGGCTTCTTCGTCTTCATAAAAATCGATACCCGTTTCTTGCAAAACCGTTTCGGCATTGCGCTCAATCAACTCCAGCTGATCATCCGAATAGGGCTCATAAAGCTTGATCTTGCGGCGTATGTATCCGGCCTGCTTCACCTCGGTTGATGTTCGCATGGCACGGCGCACATCGGCACCACCACGCGCACGGCGACCAGATGCGGCAGGAACTTGGGACTCGTCAGTCATTTTTGCCTCTGTTGAAAAGCTTTCACCTGTTTTAGCGCCACAAGCGCCCGGCACGCGGCATCAAGCGCCCCTCAAAGGCCAAGAAACGACAGAAGGTGACTTTGCATGCTGCGACACACTGCAAGCTCGACACGGTCCAGCAGCAAGCCTAATTCTGCCGTCATGTGGGTGAAGCTGCAAATGATGAAGCAACAGCTCCAGTCGATGTTGACGGGCTGGCTCGTCGTCGCCCTGCTGGCTCCCATGTTGCTGGGCCTCATGCCGGAGCGCCATCTTTCGCCTGCCGAAGCCTATCTGCACGATGCCGAAATGGCGCTGTGCACAAAGGCCGATC
>JAYWAB010000011.1:0-2750 GCA_043782835.1 Aestuariivirga sp. | reverse complement strand
GCCAATGTGAACATGAAGAGCTTTGACTATTACTTCGTGGGCTTTCCGGCGATATGGAATGTGGTGGTGCTGTATTTCTACCTGTTCAACTCTGGTTGGCTGGTGAATTTCATCACCATCCTTATTCTGGCGGTCCTCACTTTCGTTCCCGTCAAATTCGTCCACCCCTTGCGCGTCACACTGTGGCGCAATGTGACCATCCCCATGACGGTGCTTTGGGCAGCCATGACGCTGAGCCTGATCATTTCGAGCCGCAACCCAAACTATTCGGATTGGGTCTACAAGCTGGAATTGGCCTTGTTTGCGCTTTCCTCGCTTTATTTTGCCTGGATTTCGCTGTGGCGGACCTTTGTGCTTGCCGAGAAGGGCGACGATGAGGGCGACAGCGCAACCGCCGCTTGACTTTGCCCTGCTGCCAAACCTATACCCGCGCCCGTTGCACCTGTTTCTAGAGCGGAATGCGCCAAAGTGGAATCACTTTGGCGAAGCAATTCCGCTCCAGTTTATTGACAACGATCAGCTCTTATGACTTTTGACAAACAGTCAAAAGTCATGCTGATCTAATGCCGTGGCGGGGTAGCTCAGTTGGTTAGAGCACGGGAATCATAATCCTGGGGTCGGGGGTTCAACTCCCTCTCCCGCTACCATCAATAACCCACCCATGGTGGGATGAGGCGCTGGAAGCCTGTGACAACCATCTTGGCCCGTTGATTGAAGCGCTGGGTGATTTGGCAGATGTGGAATAGCTTGTGCACTAGCGATTTCAACAATCCATCACACCGTGATGGGATAAGTAAGCAAGGATGCAATTTCTATTCAGCAAGGCCAGCATCGTGTTTTTTGTGCTGGCGACCCTTTTTGTTCTTGAGCGTCTGTTCCCGGCCGCGCGAGCGAAGGAAAGCCTGAACCGGTTGGCGCGAAACTTTTCGCTGGCAGGATTGAATTTTCTGGTTGGGCCCCTGATTGTCTTGCCTTTGTCGCAGTTTGCTGCAGGCCATGCCCTTGGCCTTCGCCCTTTCTGGTGGAACATGGCGCTTGATCTCGTGGTGCTCGATCTCTGGATCTATGCATGGCACCGGCTGAACCATGTTGTGCCTTTGCTCTGGCGCTTTCATGAGGTGCATCATCTGGATGAGATGTTGGACACTTCCACTGCATTGCGCTTTCATTTCGGCGAAGTGGTGATTTCCTCTGTGGTGCGTGCAGGCGTCATCTGGGTGCTTGGCGTTCCTTTCGCGACAGTTCTGGTATTTGAAACGTTGGTTGTATTGGCAGCACTTTTCCAGCACTCCAATGTGAAACTGCCTCCTGCAGTGGAGAGGGTCTTGTCCTTCATGATTGTCACACCTTCAATTCACTGGATGCACCATCACGCGCGGCGCGAGGACACGGATTCAAATTATGCAACCATCCTCTCGGTATGGGACCGCATTTTTCTGAGCATAAGTCCGCATGAGCGTGCGCTGGACATGGACATGGGGGTGGAGGGCCTGCATGATCAACCCTTGCCGCGCCTTATTTTGAGACCATTTCGGCGGCGGCGGTAAAAGTTAAAGCGATTGGCATCAATCCTGCTGAGTCAGGGTTGGACGATCAGGCCAGACCCGAACTGGCCCGATTTAGCACATGTAGTGCCACAATGTAGGTTGGTTAATGAGTAAAGTTGATGCCTTCACGCAGGCGCTGAAGCAGGCCAGATTGGCAGAAGCTGCCCAGCTCGAAGCGCTGGTTTCCCTGCGCGATGCGCGGAGCTTGCGACTCTTGGCGCTGCGCGACGCGTTGAAGCGCGAACTTGCCGGTCATGATGAAGCGCTTTCCCTTTTTGAACTCAATGTGCAGGATGCCGAAAAGCCAAAGCTTTGGCTTGATCTCATTTCTTTCATCGAAATGGAACCGAATCCCAAAACCTATCGGCTGATGCAAGACGGGCCGCAGGGCAGGGCTTGCGTGTTTGAGAGCAGCGATGCTGGGGCAATTCAGGCGGAAGCTTTACGCCATATGGCACACCGACTGGTGGCCCATGACAAGCTTGCTGCTGGAATGACCCAAGGCAAATTGAATGAAAAAGCCAGGGCTTACGGCCTGGGTGATCTGATCTATGTCTGGTTCACGGGGTCGCTGTTTGGCATTCTTGGCCTTGTGGCTTGGGCATTGGCCGCGGGTTATTTGAAGATTTAGTGACAACGGCGCGGGCATTCTATCTCCTGCAAGTGGTTACATTCTGAAACACCATGTGATTTCCGCTGAGGGCCTGACGCTTGTTAATTTGCCTGTCATTCAGATTGAGGCGGGTTTGGAATCGTGAGCGGAATTTCAGCAGCAACAGAGACCCAAAGCATTGAAAAAGTGTTGGTGAAAACGCCGACTCTCAACCGTGGCTTGCCGCAACGGCTTGCCGATTTCACTACGCTTGCGGAAGGGCTCGACTATGCCGCACAAGGTGTCACGGGTTTCAATTTCTATTCAGGCCGTGGGGCGCTTGCGCATGCCCTGCCATTTTCTGAACTTCGCCGCCAAGCGTTGATGACGGCGCGCAAGCTGATGTCCACCGGCCTTCAGCGCAAGGAACGCGTGGCCATTGTGGCTGAGACGGGCCCGGAATTCGTCATCACTTTTTTTGCTTGCCAATATGCAGGTCTGATCCCGTGCCCGGTTCCCTACAGCATGTATATCGGCGGGCGCGAAGCCTATGAACAACGCATTGCCGGTATGCTGAAAGCTGCGGATGCCAGTGCCATCGTGACACCCGC
>JAYWAB010000010.1:0-9572 GCA_043782835.1 Aestuariivirga sp. | reverse complement strand
GGGTCGTTTGCGGCGCATTCAAAACCAAACATTGAACACGCTGAACCACCCCCACCCTTAATCCCTCCCCCGCGAAGGGCGGAGGAGGGAGAAGTTATGGTGCAAAACGAACAATGCGTGGCGTTAGACAGCCGCCTTCTTGTCCCACTCGCCCTGAAACCATGTGAACCATTTCGCGCGGTCTTCCTGCGTGTGGTTGGGGTTCATCATCGTCGCTCGCATCGGCGCATGGGCATCGTCGGTGGAGCTTGCCACGTGCTTGCCGCATTGGCTGGCCACATCCATCGGGTTCTCGCCGGAAAATTCCATGTCACAGCCGCTCTGGTCATTCATGATCTCTTTGCAGGTGAAGGTTTTCATCGTTTCTTCCTTTCATGATGGGCAGCATTGCAAATATTGAAAATATATTCAACCCAAGAGTTGACAATCCTCCTGCAGTGATCCATATTCAACTACATGGTTGAATATAAAACATCACAACTCGATACGATCTTCCACGCCCTTGGCGATGCCACGCGGCGGGGGATGTTGGCGCAGCTGGCTTCGGGCACCCGCACGGTTTCACAATTGGCCGAGCCTTTTGACATGTCACTTGCCGCCGCCTCGAAACACATCAAGGCCTTGGAGGCGGCGGGGTTGGTGAAGCGCGACGTGCAAGGCCGCACGCATGTGTGCCGCCTTCATGCAGGCCCGCTGGCCAATGCCCACCAATGGCTGGCCTATTATGAAATTTTCTGGACGAACCGGCTTGATGCCCTCGAAGCACTGCTCAAGGCTGAGGACGTTAAAAAACTCAAATCAAAACCCAAACCCAAATCAGGAGAGAAAAAATGAGCCTCGCACAGGAACAAGACTTCGGCAAATTGGTTGGACCGCGCACCCTTGAAATGCAGCGCCTCTTGCCCGGCCCCATTGAACGGGTGTGGGATTATCTCACCAAAAGCGATTTGCGCCGCCAGTGGTTGGCCTCTGGTGATATGGATTTGAGAGCAGGTACCACTTGCGAACTCGTGTGGCATCACGACGAAACCACAACGCCGCCGGGCAAGCGGCCGGACTCCATGTCGTCGCCTGAATCGCAGCTGCCATCGCGCATCACAGTGTGTGAGCCGCCGCACAAGCTTGGCTTCATGTTCTGGAGTGACACGGAAGTGATCTTCGAATTGAAGCCGGCAGGCAGCAAGGTTCTGCTCACCCTGACGCATAAGGATCTGCCGAACCGCGGCATGATGGTGGGAGTCAGCACCGGCTGGCACACCCATCTCGATGTTTTGGCGGCCCGTCTTTCGGCCACCAAAATCGAAAATTTCTGGGATCATTGGCGCGTTCATAAGGCAGAATACGAAACGCGCATTCCGGCAGACGTATGAGGAAGGTCATCATGGCAAACCAAAGTTTCACAACCTCATTCACCGTCGCGCAATCACCTGAACAAGTCTTTGCCGCCATCACCAACCCTCAGCGCTGGTGGGGCGAGGGGATTGTCGGGGAAACCAGCAAAGTTGGTGACGTATTCAACTATCGCCACGGCAAAATACATCTCAGCAAACAGACGATTGCCGAGCTGGTGCCCAACAAAAAATTAGTTTGGAAAATCTCTGAAAGTCAGTTGAACTTCGTCTCCCACAAATCCGAATGGGACGGAACCGAAGTGATTTTTGAGATCGCCAAGAAGGGTGACAAGACTGAACTGAAAGTCACCCACTCAGGCCTTGTGCCGCAGTTTGAATGTTTTGAGGCCTGCTCGGGCGGCTGGAGTTTCTATCTCGGAAAAAGTCTGAAGAGCCTGATCGAAACGGGCAGGGGCGAGCCTGATGAAAGATCAAAGGCAGCGGCGTGAGGCAGCGCTGTGCCCCTCAAATCAAATTTGAAGGCCCAGACTCGAGAACTTCAATCTCGTCGCCCAAGTGCAATGCGCCTGCACCATCCGGCATGAGATTCTGCCCAAAGCTGATTTTGCCCTTTGGCGAGCGGTGAATCTTGGCCAAACTGCGCAAGGGTTCCTGCGGGTCCGTTTGATTGCCCGTGTCGGGATCGCGCGTCGTCATCACACAGCGCGTGCAGGATTTCACCACGCGAAGCTGCATATTGCCAATGCGCACAAGCCGCCAAGTGTCTTCCACCCAAGGCGTCTGCGCCTTAACCACGATATTGGGCCGAAACCGCCGCATCTCCACCGGGCTGGCAAGTTGGCGGTTCAATGACGCGAGCGAAGCCGTGGTTGTCAACAAAACCGAAAAGGCATCAGCAAAACTTGTATGATCATCACTGCGGCCAAAGTCCTGATCGACACGCCGCGCATTTGGGTCATTCATGTAAACCAAGCGCACAGGCTTCTCAAATATGCGCGACAGAAACACATGGGCAGCATCATCGGCGACACGCGCAAGCACTGTGTCTTTCCAGACGGTGACCGAAGCTTCCGGTGTGCCCCGCCCTGGGGTTCGAATTTGAACGCTTCCAAAGACAGCATGAGAGAGAACGATCCCGGCTTCATTTATAGCCACGGCAATGCTGGCCATCACCGAATAATCGCGAAACGTCAGGAACATCCCAGTCTCATCGACGACCATCCAGCGACGGTCTCCGGCCAACCCAAGCCCGTCAACATTCGCCTGCGCCAGCGAGGTGCCGGGGAGACTCTTTACAGGATAGTGAAGCAATTCGACGATTTTCATGTGCGCCCGCACTGGAATGATCGCACACTATTGCACGCCACAACGCGAAGTCAAACGCTCCGCGTTCACGTCGGCTTCTCACTGCGCCGTAAAGCCGCCGTCGATCAGAATGTCTTGGCCGTTGATCAAGTCAGATGCAGACGAGGCCAAGAACAAGATCAGATCCGCCACCTCCACCGTCTTGCCAAAACGCGCCGCCGGAATTTTGGCTTTCATCGGGTCGCCCTTGGCGGGATCGCCCCAGACCATTTCGCCCATCGGCGTTAAAATCACCGTGGGGCAAATCGTATTGGCTTGAATGTTATATTTGGCCCATTCAATGGTCATCACCTTGGTGAGCATGTTGAGCCCGCCCTTGGAAGCGCCATAGGCCGAATGATCTGCCAGCGCCACCACGCCCGATTGCGAAGAGATATTGATGATCTTGCCCATCTTTTGTTTGATCATATTGGGCGCCAGCGCTTGGGCCAATAGAAACGGCGCACGCAGGTTGACAGCGTTCACCCATTCCCAATCTTCAACAGGCGTGTCGATAATGGATTTGATGGTGGTCACGCCAGCGTTGTTCACCAGAATATCAATCGAGCCGAATTCTTTCAGCGCTTTCGCTGCGGCAGATTTCGGGCCGTCGACGGTGGCGAGGTCAGCTGAGATCGGCACACAGCGGCGGCCGAGCTTTTTGACCGCAGCCACCACATCCGCCAAGCCTTTTTCGTCGCGGCCAACAGCGGCGATATCAGCCCCCGCGTCGGCCAGAACTTTGCAGGCTTCAAGGCCAATGCCCTTGGTGGCCCCCGTCACCAAGGCGCATCGCCCGGTCAGGGCATGTCGATTGATCCAGTCTGGCATATGGTCCTCGCTTTGCCGCGAGCTTACTCCGCCGCCTGCCGCTTCGGCAACGTCCAACCCGGTCTGGCGAAGTGGCACGTATAGCCATTGGGAAAATGTTCGAGATAGTCCTGGTGTTCGCGCTCAGCCAGCCAGAACGGGCCAGCGGGGGCAACCTCCGTCACCACCTTGCCCGGCCACAGGCCAGAGGCATCCACATCGGCAATCGTGTCACGCGCCGTTTTTTCTTGGGAAGGCGAATGGAAATAAATCGCCGAGCGATAACTCGCCCCCACATCATTGCCCTGACGGTTCTTTGTCGTCGGGTCATGGATCTGGAAGAAGAATTCGAGGATCGCGCGATAGGAAAGAATGGCCGGATCAAACACAATCTCGATGGCCTCAGCATGGTTGCCGTGGTTGCGGTATGTGGCATTGGCCACTTCGCCGCCGGAATATCCAACCCGTGTGGAAACAACGCCGGGCATTTTGCGGATCAAATCCTGCATCCCCCAAAAGCAGCCACCAGCCAGTAACGCCGTTTCGGTCTTGTTCATTTTTGTCTCCCTTCAAATGGCAAAGCCGCCAAGCCTCAAAATGGGCCTCGGCGGCTGGGAGTCAATGGCGTTCAACCAGATGTGATCAGGCCAAGAGCTTCTTGGCTTTCTTCGGATCAATCTTGGCGCGCGGTGTGGCCACAACTTTGGCAACAGGAACTTGAGCGGGCTTTACAGTCAAAGTCGCGGTGGCACGCAGCCAATGCAATTCAGCAAGGCCTTCTGGGCGGCCTTCATCTTCCCAGAACTTATGGGCAAGGACAGCGATTTGGTCTGTGGTCGGTGCGGAATGGATAGCAGTCATGGTTTCTCTCTCTATTGGGCATTGTTGTTAACCTGTGCCGTGCCATAACAGATTATGTTGCGTTGCACAATAATGCTGCAATGCAACATTTGCATAACATATCTGCAATCTGAGCTTGGCTCTTGCAATCACCAAAATCTTTCGCCATAGACCGCCAACCAAAGCTTTTCGGCCAGGGGCTGAACGGAAGGGGAGGGTCTCGCAAGAGAACTTTCTAGGGCTTTACCACCCGGCTTCCCGTGTCTCTGCTCATCACGACCAGTCTTTCGAACCTTTCAACTTGGGTTTGTTTGAGGCTCTGCGCCGGGTGCTTTGCAACGAAAATGAAAGGAACCCCATGGGTCTTTATGAACACACATTCCTGGTGCGCCAGGATGCGGCTCAAGCGCAGGTTGACGCGCTGATTGAGCAATACAAGGGCGTGCTCGCTGCGGGCGGCGCCAAGGTTGAAAAGGTGGAACAATGGGGCCTCAAATCCCTAACGTTCCGCATTAAGAAAAACCGCAAAGCCTATTTCTGTTTCATGAACATCAATGGCCCGCATCAGGCCATTGCTGAAATGGAACGCCAGATGGCAATTTCGGAAGACGTTGTCCGCCACCTGACAATTGTAGTGGAAGCACTGGAAGAGGGCCCTTCGGCCCAAATGCGTCGCCGTGAAGACAAGCGCCGCGATGATGACAGCTTTGGCATGGAGGATATGGGCTAATGGCATTCGAACAAGGCGCACGTCGCCCATTTTTCCGCCGCCGCAAATCTTGCCCCTTCTCGGGCGATGGCGCTCAAAAGATCGATTACAAAGATACCCGTCTCTTGCAGCGTTATCTGTCAGAGCGCGGCAAAATCATTCCTGCCCGCATTTCGGCCGTCTGTTCCAAGAAGCAGCGTGAACTGGCGCAAGCCATCAAGCGCGCCCGCTTCCTGGGCCTGTTGCCTTATGTGATCAGCTAAGAGGAGATAGAGAACATGCAAGTTATTCTTCTCGAACGCGTGGCCAAGCTTGGCCACATGGGTGAAGTGGTCAAGGTGAAGGACGGTTTTGCCCGCAACTTCCTCTTGCCCAACCACAAGGCCCTGCGCGCCACTGAAGCCAACAAGGCCAAGTTTGAGCGTGATCGTTCGTCCTTGGAAGCCAAGAACGCAGAAAACCGCAAAGCCGCCGAAGACGAAGCCAAGCTTCTCGATGGCAAAATCTATGTGCTCATCCGTCAAGCCGGCGAAAGCGGCCAGCTTTACGGTTCCGTCAGCCCACGTGACATCGCTGATGCAGCCGATGCCCAGGGCGCACATATCAACAAGAACCATGTGCATCTCTCAGCCCCGATCAAGTCGATTGGTATCTACACGGTTGAAGTCGCTCCCCATCCGGAAGTGACCATCACGGTGCAGATCAACGTCGCCCGCTCGGTTGAGGAAGCCGCAGCCCAGGCCCGTGGCGATGTGCTGACAGGCAATGCCGCAGATCGCGCTGAAGTGCGTGATGCAGCCCAGGCCTTGTTCGATCAGGCCCAAGCCGACAACGCCGCCGAAGAAGAAGGCGTCGAACTGCCAAAAGAAAAGAAGGCCCGCGCCAAGAAGCAGGCCGAAAAAGCCGAGTAATTTGGCAAATTCTGTGAATCAAAAACCCGCGCCGAAAGGTGCGGGTTCTTTTGTTTTGAGGGCTTTTCCACCTCAAAAGCGAATTCTCTTGCAATTTCTCCAATATGGCCTATATGACCCCCATCGAGTTTCGGCCGGTTGGCTTGGCTTCGTGCTGCTTAATGCGAGTGCAAACGCCCTTTTAATTTTCCAAAAACATCGATTTACCCGCCAACGCGCCATAATCGCAGAGGCTTTGCACTAACACTAAGACAAGGAAATACCACTATGCCAACAGGTACCGTAAAATGGTTCAACACCCAAAAAGGCTTCGGCTTCATTCAACCTGACGATGGCAAGCAAGATGTGTTCGTTCACATCAGCGCCGTAGAACGTTCAGGCCTGAACGGCCTCAACGAAGGCGACAAGCTTTCGTTCGAACTGGAACAAGACAAGCGCTCTGGCAAGACTTCTGCTGGTAACTTGAAGAAGGCCTAATCGGCCTCACAAATACGCTTTCGGTCAGGCTGACCACGGATGTACCGGCAGCCACCAAAAGCGAAACGGAACCCGCGCAGCAGTGTGCGGGTTTTTGCGTTTTTCCACCCTTCCAACTTGCGGGTGCGTGCAAACTGAGCCAACCATTGCCGCAGAACAGCGATATTATCGGTTGACTTTTTGATCGCTTTGAGTGATAATATCGCTCTTGAAAACAATCATACTCACCCTCAGTGCTGCAAAGGATCTCGATGGCTTGCAGAAAGATGCGCGCGAGCAGGTGGAAACGGGCTTACATCGTTACGCTATGACAGGCTTCGGCGATGTGAAGGCCCTGCAGGGCCGCAAAGGCTACCGCATCCGCATGGGCAGCTACAGAGTGCTCTTTGATGAAGACGCAACGACAATTCTGGCAATCTACGTCGGTCGCCGGGCCACGACAACTTATAATAGGAACTAAAACCATGAGCGCACCACAAATCATCACAACGCCCGCTGGTGAAGAGCTGGTGGTCCTGCCGCGTCAAGAATACGAAGCCCTGCTTGCGCGTGCCGATCACGATGCCGAAGATGCTGATGACATTGCAATCTATGATTCGCGAAAGGCAGAACTTTCGTTGGGCGGAACTGCGTTGCCTCGCGAAATCAGCGCAGCGATCTTGCGTGGCGAGAGCAGGCTTAAAGCCATTCGCAACTGGCGCGATGTCACCCAACTGCATTTGAACTTCAAAACCGGTATCAGTCAGAGCTATCTTTCTGAACTCGAAAGCGGACAACGCAAAGGAACGCCGGAGACAATGGCGAAACTCGCAGAAGCCTTGGATGTGTCGGTAGAATGGCTTGCGTAAACCCGCGCCACTCTGTCTTATTCTCAGCAGCGGGGAGAAGGGCAACGCGCGGTTTATCGGGACGTCAACCACCCCTCTGTGGATAACGGGCACAACCCATCAGCAATTCCAAATCACCCCCCAAATCTGCTAGTCTCATCGCCATGAACACCATCCCGCTCCGCGCCGTTGAAACTGAGGAACCCTCTCGCCAGCCGCCCCAAAACCTGGAGGCCGAGCAGGCGCTGCTGGGTGCCATCCTGTCCAACAATGAAGCAGCAGACCGGGTCACCACATTCCTGGGCCCGGAGCATTTCTCTGAAGCCGTTCACGCGCGTATCTATGAGGCCGCAACCACGCTCATTCGCATGGGCAAACTGGCCAGCGCCGTCACGCTCAAAACCCATTTCGAAAATGATTTGAGCTTGAAAGAAATTGGCGGCCCCGCCTATCTCGCCAGGCTTGCCGCGTCGGCCACCACCATCATCAACGCCGAAGAATATGGCCGCATGATTTTTGAATTGGCCCAGCGCCGGAAACTGATCACCATCGGCACCGAAGTGGTCAATGAAGCCTTCGCACCCGACATTGAAACCAACGCCAAAGACCTGATCGAGAAAACAGAACAGGCGCTCTATGGCCTCGCCGAAACCGACAAATATGGCAAAGGCTTCCAAGCCTTCGGCAGGGCGCTGACCGATGCTATTGATATGGCCAACAATGCTTTCATGCTGCGCGGCGGCCTCTCCGGCATTTCCTGCGGCCTCACTGATTTGGACGAAAAAATGGGTGGGCTGCAAAAGTCAGACCTGATCATCCTCGCCGGTAGGCCTGCCATGGGCAAAACCGCACTGGCCACCAACATCGCCTATCACGTGGCCAAGCACTACAAGGCCGAATATCAAACCGATGGTTCGAACAAGATTTTGGATGGCGGAATTGTCGCCTTCTTCTCCCTCGAAATGTCATCCGAACAATTGGCCACGCGCATTATCGCGGAACAGACGGGCGTGTCTTCCGAACTCATCCGCCGCGGCAAGATCACCGAAGATGAATTTCAGAAACTGGTCGATGTCAGCCGTGATCTGCAAGCGCTGCCGCTCTATATCGACGCCACCGGCGGCCTCACCATTGCACAATTAGCCTCGCGCGCCAGGCGATTAAAGCGTCAACGCGGGCTGGGCCTAGTGATTGTGGATTACTTGCAGCTGCTCGCGGGTTCTTCACGCAAAGCCGCCGAAGGCCGCGTCCAGGAAGTGACCGAAATCACCGTGGGCCTCAAAGCCTTGGCCAAAGAACTCAATGTGCCAATCGTGGCACTCTCACAGCTGTCGCGCCAGGTTGAAAACCGCGAAGACAAACGCCCGCAATTGTCAGATTTACGTGAGTCAGGTTCCATTGAGCAGGACGCAGACGTGGTGCTGTTTGTGTTCCGGGAAGAATATTATCTCGAACGCTTGATGCCGACAGAAGGCACACCGGAATTTTCGGGCTGGCAGGAGAAGATGGACCGCGCCCACGGCAAGGCCGAAGTGATCATCGGCAAACAGCGCCATGGGCCAACGGGAACAGTGGAGCTGCAATTTGAGGGCAGGCTGACGAAGTTCTCAAATCTGGCCCGCGAAGACCATCTGCCGGAGCGGTTTGGCTAGACCAGATTCACCCTTGAACCCGTGCGCGCTTTGTCTTAGACCGTTACCAAATTGTTATAAACAAGGCAGCCCGGTCAACGGGCGCTGAACAGGGAATGGGAAGATGAAAAAATTAGTGGCAACACTGGCGTTGTTTTGCGTAAGCTTTGCAGGCTCGGCCCTTGCGATGGATAGCAGCTCAGTGATGAGCCAAGACAAATGGTTCGTCCATGTTGGTGGTGCCTGGGTGAACTATGTTCCTGCATTTAACAATTTTGCGGGTGGCCCTCCCGGTCCGCGCGGCTTGAGGATTGGTGATAACTTTACGGGCGTTATTGAAGCTGGTCGTTACGTCACTCCAAATATCGCCTTTGCTGTGGCAGCAGGCATTCCGCCAACAGCCAATGTTGATTTGACTGTGGGCGGTGCATTCGCAGGTAACATTGGTAAGGTGACATTTGGTTCGGTGATGTTATTGGGCCAATATCATTTTAACAGCTTGGGCGCGATCAAGCCATATATTGGCGCTGGCGCTGCCTATAACATTACTCTGAGCACAACGCCTGGCCCTGTTGCGGCTGGCAGGTTAGATGTTGCCAACGGTTTTGGCGCAGTGCTTCAAGCAGGTGTTGAAGCCGATGTTGCCAATAACGTTGGTGTTTTCTTGGACG
>JAYWAB010000009.1:0-9669 GCA_043782835.1 Aestuariivirga sp. | reverse complement strand
TAAATTATCAGAAGTCATTCGCAGCCAACTGACTCTGAAAACCAAAGTGATTTACAGGGAGATGCGGGCCCTGCCAGCAACACCGTCTGGCAAGATTTTGGAATCCGTCTGCGAACTCCCGCCGGAAGCTGCACCCTAAGTCGCCGCCTATCGGATTCACCACCTGATCAAAACTGGTTCTTGTTCGCAGCTGTCGCTTGCTTGATTGTCACCCTGTGAGTGAATCGATGAAGTCTCATGCGCGGGTGGTGGTTGTGGGTGGTGGAGTAATGGGCGTTGGCCTGCTCTACCATCTGGCGCTGGAGGGATGGAGCGATGTTGTACTTATCGAAAAGGGCGAACTCACCTCCGGCTCCACGTGGCATGCCGCCGGCCAATGCCCGCATTTCAACGGCTCACTGAACATGACCAAGGTGCATGTTTACGGCACGCAGCTTTACCCGCAGTTGGAGAAGCTCACTGGACAAGCTGTGTCTTGGCACGGCTGTGGTGGCTTGCGTCTAGCCACCACAGACGAGGAAGTGAACTGGCTTAAATATGTCTACGGCATCTCGAAATTAGCTGGTTATGAAGGTGAGGTCATTGGCCCTTCTGAGATCAAACAATATCACCCCTATCTCGAAATCTTCGGCATCAAGGCCGCATTCCGTACCGTGACAGACGGGCATGTGGCCCCTGCCGACATCACCAACGCCATGGCGGCAGGTGCCAGGCAACTGGGTGCTGAAATCTATCGCCGCAACCGCGTGGTGGATGTGAAGTTGTTGCCAAATGGCGAGTGGCGCGTGTTCACTGAACAGGGTCACATTGATTGCGAACATGTGGTCAACGCGGCGGGTTCTTACTGCGATGTGGTGGGAAGTTGGACAGGCCATAACGTGCCCATCGCCAATATGCTGCACCAATATATCATCACCGAGCCACTGCAAGAATTGATCGACCTGAAGCAGGAATTGCCCGTGGTGCGTGACCCCTATTCCCACGCCTATCTGCGCGAAGAAACCAACGGCGTTCTCGTCGGCCCTTATGAAACCGCCACGGCTCATACCTGCTGGGATGGCCAGCCGCCGCGTTGGGACTATGAAAGCGAGCTTGAAGTCAATGAGCTAGACCGCATCATGCCTTGGCTGGAAAAAGCCACTGAACGCTTTCCTCTGTTCGGCAAGGCGGGTATCAAGTCCATCATCTCCGGTGCCATCACCCACACGCCGGATGGTGTCTATCTTTCCGGCCCGGCCCATGGGCCGAAGAATTATTGGATGCATTGCGGCGCATCGATTGGCATTTGCCAGGGCGGCGGTGCTGGCAAATATCTGGCGCAATGGATGGTGCATGGCCAAGCCGACATCAACATGCGCGAATTTGATCCGCGTCGCTTCGGCAAATGGGCCACGAAGGAATACACGGCGGAAGTTTCCGTCACTGATTATCACCACATGTATTATTGCTACAAACCCGCTGAGCAGCATCAAGTGGGCCGCGGCCTGCGCAAGTCATCACTCTATGACCGCCTCGCCAAACACGGCGCACAATTCGCGCAAATCTTTGGCTGGGAGCGCGCCCGCTATTTCGGTGCGCCTGAGAACTTCTCATTCCGCCACAACAATGTGTTTGAAATCGTCAAGACCGAAGCCTTGGCCGTGCGTGAACGCGTGGGGCTGATGGATCTTTCCACCTTCACCAAATTTGAACTGAAGGGGCCTGATGCTTTTGATTTTCTGAACCGCATCACTGCCAATAAACTTCCGGCAAAAAATGGTGGCATCACGCTGACCCATTTTCTGAACGACAATGGCTTCATCGAAAGCGAAATGACCATCACACGATTGACCGACGATCATTTCTACATTCTCTCCGCCGCCGCCGCGCAGGACTATGATTTCGATCAACTCACTTGGCGATTGCACACCGGCGAGATGGTCGCGATCACTGATGTCACAGATGACTATGCCGTGCTGGTTCTCGCAGGACCACGCGCCCGCGATGTTTTGGCCCAATGCACCAAGGCCGATCTACATCACCCGTGGCTCACGGCACAATCAGCCACAGTGGCAGATGTAAGCAATGTACGTCTGTTGCGTGTGAACTATGTGGGCGAACTCGGTTGGGAAATCCATGTGCCGATGGCGGAAGCGCCAGAAGTGTTCGACGCCCTCATGGCTGCCGGCCAAGCCCATGGCATCGCCATCTTCGGCACTTACGCGATGAATTCCTTGCGCATGGAAAAGGCCTATCGCGGCTGGGGGTCTGAACTCACCGCTGAGATCGACATGTTTGAAGCCTCCATGCCGCGCTTCATCCGCTTGGACAAAGAAGACTTCATCGGCAAGCAGGCCAGCCTTGCAAAAAAGCAGCGCGGCCCCCGGATGCAACTCGTCTACATGGAAGTGGACAACACGGATTCCGATTGCATGGGCAATGAGCCTGTCTATCACAACGCCAAACAAATTGGCCTCACCACCTCCGGCGGTTTCGGCTTTGCTGTGAACAAGTCCCTGGCCTTCGCCTATGTCGATCCCACACTCACGGGCATCGGCACAGAACTCGAAGTGATGGTCTTCTGCGAAATGCGCCAAGCCCGCATCATTGCAGAACCAGCTTATGATCCCCAGAACCTGCGCCTGAAAGCATGAGCCGCCCTCACCCGAAAACCCTGCGCGGCATCGGCCTCATGCTGGCGGCCATGCTGCTGTTCCCATTTCTCGATGCGTTGGCAAAAAAGCTCGGCCACCAAGGCCTGCCAGTGATGGAAGCCGTCTGGTCGCGCACTTTACTAGGCAGTGTATTATGCATCCCTCTGCTTACAGCGCTCGAAGGTCCAGCCTCACTGCGCCCGCGTGACAATGGGCTCAACGCCGCGCGGGGCTTGGCCATTGTGCTCACCACCTTCTTCTTTTTCTCGGCGATGAAGTTTCAAGGCATCGCCGAAACACTGGCGATTTATTTCATCCAGCCCATATTGGTCACGGCCCTGGCACCATTGCTGCTGGGCGAAAAAGTGGGCTGGCACCGCTGGGCCGCAGTGATTGCGGGCTTCGTCAGTGTGCTGATCATTATCCGCCCGGGCCTTGTGGCCTTCAATCCGGGCACAGCTCTCGCCTTCGCATCAGGCCTCAGCGCGGCGGCAGTTGTTTTGCTCTCGCGCAAATTGGCAGGCGGCAGCTCAGCACTGGCCAATACATTTTACACCAGCCTCTATGGCGCGGTGCTCGCCTCAGCCGTCATGCTCTGGCAATGGCAAATGCCAACACTTGCGCAATGGGCCATGATGTTCGGCATCGCAGCTTTGGGTATTTCCTGCAACTATCTCATCATCAAAGCCTTTGAATGGTGCGAGGCATCGCTGCTCGCCCCCTTCGGCTACGCAGAGATGATCAACGCCGTTGCCGCGGGCTGGTATTTCTTTGGTGACTTCCCCGATGTCTGGACCTTCGTCGGCTTAACGATCCTCGTCGCCTGTGCGCTGGCGGTATCAGGCCACGAGCGCGGCAAGGCCTTGATGGAAGACCCGGCGCGATTGTGAACCTCAGTCCAAGCTAGTTCGAGGAAAGCTGCTGCTTCGGCTCCAGCTTTTCCCAGCTGTCACCAGCACCAACAATGCAGCTCACGCCCTTGGTGTCGGTCGACACCAGCGTGAACGTGCCCTTGGAGGAGACATAAATTTCAATCATGGCCTCCTTCCCGGCAAGGCCCATGCCCAGCTGTTGCTCACCGAATTTAGTGTCGAGAATCTGCGCCAGTGTTTCATGCTTCGCACAAAACATCTCGCCTGCCCTTGCCGTATCGGTGCAAGCCACACAGACACATCCATATAATAATAACTTGAAAAGCCGCATAACCTCTCCATTTCCAGAATCCGGAAACGCCTGAGAGTTCAATCACGATTTCGCAGGCGCGACCGGAACCTGATTGATTACAAGTTCCGTCATTTCTGCTCCAAAGTTAAATAGGGGCAAGTTGAGTGTGCGCCCAATTTGTTAACAAAGCCCTTAGCCCAGAACCCGCTCAATGCGCTTGTCGGGCACAAACCAAATCATCGCTACCAAAACAAAAATGGCGCAGGACATCATCGGTGCGTAAAATGCTATGGGAATAGAAATCGTATAGAGCGCCAATGAAATGTTGCCTTTCTTGTCGCGACCAAGGGCGCGGGCGATTTCAGAATTTGGCCCTTCAAGCTGAACCGCAATGCGCGCCGCAATTGTATAGGCAACAGCGCTGGCCAAAAGATTCACGCCATAGATCGCCACGGGCCAAGTGGTGAAATGATTCTCGCCCATCCAGGCCGTGGTGAAAGGAATGAGCGACAACCAAAACAGCAAATGCAAATTCGCCCACAGCAGCCCACCAGAAACCTTGTGAACGGCATGGAAGAAATGGTGATGGTTCACCCAATAGATGCCGATGTAGATGAAGCTCAAAACATAGGTGAGAAAGGTCGGCAGCAGAGGCAGTAATTCATCCAGCGTTGCGCCATGAGGCGCTTTGAGTTCCAAAACCATAATGGTGATGATGACCGCAATCACGCCATCCGAAAATGCCTCAAGCCTGCCCTTGCCCATCGTGCCCCCTATACTGTTCCCATGATGTTAAACAAAAAAGGCCCGCACCATCAAGTGCGGGCCCTCAAGACAGTTTTCCAATGCATCAAGCCGTCTGCGGCAATTCCGCATTGCCAACGCGCAGCTTGAGCAAATACCACACCGCCGCAACGCCCACGGCTTTGGAGATAATCTCCACTACCACTGAAGCACCCGTCATCTGCACCATGTCTGGCGCATAGCGGCTGCCCAGCC
Source organism: Aestuariivirga sp. (assembly GCA_043782835.1). Taxonomy (GTDB): domain Bacteria; phylum Pseudomonadota; class Alphaproteobacteria; order Rhizobiales; family Aestuariivirgaceae; genus Aestuariivirga. The sequence continues at coordinate 4,873 of JAYWAB010000009.1, read as the reverse complement.
ACTGAAAGGCGATCGTATCAACCGGCACCGAAAGCAAAGCCGAAATCCAGATGCGGTTTTGCAAGGGGCGCTTGGTGAAGGAATAAACTGCCCAATCGGTCATCTCCGAAAATACAAAGGCGACCAAGCTGGCAAAGGCCAAGCCGGGATCAACCATCGCCCAGGTGATCAGGCCTGCAACCACTGTGGCTGCGAGAACCCAATGACCGATGGCACGCTGCGCGTAATCACGCAACACGAACACCGCGCCCACAATCAGATTGGCGATGAAGAGATCACCAAAGGGCGAAGCAATGGGTGGCAGAACCACAAACGTGTAATTCACCAAAACGATGGCGGCGATATAAGCGCCAACCGAAAGTGCAATGGCAGCAGTGCGGTTCATCAACCGACGATTTCCTTGGCCTTGAAGTTCTGCTTGATTTCCGTCTTGGCGTTTTCGGCCGAGTCTGAACCATGCACAGAATTCTCATCAATTGATTTGGCGAAAGCGGCGCGGATCGTTCCGGGTGCCGCATCTTTCGGATTTGTAGCGCCCATGATGTCGCGATATTTCTTCACCGCACCATTGCCTTCAAGAACCTGCAAGACAACCGGGCCCGAAGCCATGAACTTCACCAGATCTTTAAAGAACGGACGTTTGGCGTGCACCGCATAAAATTTCTTGGCATCAGCCAACTTCCACTTCACCCGCTTCTGCGCCACGATGCGAAGGCCCGCTGCTTCGATCATCGCATTGATCGCGCCTGTATGATTGCGCTTGGTGGCATCAGGCTTGATGATGGAGAAAGTACGTTCAATGGCCATGTCGTCCTCAACTGTTGAATGGATTGAGCGGGCCTATAGCGGGGAGAATGCCGCAGTGCAAGGGCGCTAACGCCACTTCTCCTCCCACAGGGGAGATGGCGCGGCAGCGCCGGAGGGGTTGGTGGCCAGCAGTGTGATGCTTTAGAAGTGTGCCAACCAGAAGGATTCGCCGAAATGTCAGACCAAGCCGCTGCCAAACCCGCCCTGCCCGATCACCTCAGCACTGATCCGCGCAGCCCACATTTCAACGCAGACGTTCTGCAACACGGAATCGGCATCCGCTTCAACGGTGTGGAGAAAACCAATGTGGAAGAATATTGCATCTCAGAAGGCTGGGTGCGCCTGCCCACCGGCAGCAAATCCAAAGACCGCTACGGCAACCCGATGACGGTGAAAGTCAGTGGCAAGGTGGAAGTGTTTTACAAGGAGGGGTGAGGGGGATAGGGAATGTGCGGGCGCTGTAATTCAAAATTGAATACACAGTCACTCTAGGTTTAGTTCACGTGGTTGAAATTGTCTTGACATTGATCGCAGTGCTTGCGGGACTGCTAACCGTGCTGATTAAATGGAAACGTCCGACATTGGTTGGTCGGCGCGGGGAGAGAATTGTTTCCAGGAAATTGTTTGAGCTCAATCCTGAAAAGTACACAACTCTAAATAACCTTTTGGTGGTGTCTCAGGGTTCTGTAGGAACAACCCAGATTGACCACGTAGTAGTTTCATCTTTTGGAATTTTTGTAATTGAAACAAAAAACCATGCCGGATGGATATTTGGTAACGCTTACCAACGGCATTGGACGCAAGTGATTTACAGATATAAGAAGAAGTTTTTCAATCCTTTGCGTCAAAATTACGGGCACATCAGAGCGATTGAACAATTAGTAAGGCCACACTATTCACATATTCCTATTGTGGGTTTCGTGACATTCCCTTCTGCTGAAAGACTCCAGATAACCGGTTCGAACTCAGTAGGACATGTAGTTGACGTTATCCGAATGATTCATGTTTACACTAAGCCGGTTGTGTCTGATTCAGATCGGACAAATATCTGTAATTTGTTGGTCGCCGCGAATATCCAAGATAAAAAAACCATCAAGGAACACAATAAAAAAACCCATGCCCTTAGAGTTTCTACTGGGCTGTAGTACTTCAGCAGGTTCCAACTTTCGGTTACGAACGACTAAGGCACAGTGCCTTTAACTCGCCTCACTCCCCCACCACCTCGCTCACGCGCACCGTAGTTCTGAGCGCCTTCTCCGGCATCTGGTGAAATGCGGCCAATGCCACGGCCAACACCAACGCCGCCAGACCAAACAGCGGACGGAAGGCGGTGTGGATGTCACCACTGGCCACGATGTCTTGCAACTTCACGCCAGTCTGCTCTTCCAGTGCGGCAAGATTGGGCAGTTGTGAAAACAGCACCGCGCCAAACAGCGCCACGATAAGCGCACCGCCCAGCGAGCGGAAAAAGCCCATCACGCCGGTCACCGTTCCCATTTGGTGCGGCGCCACCGCATTCTGAATGGCCACCGTGGTGATCGGAAACACGGTGCCCAGGCCAATGCTGAGGCCGGCAATCAAAATTTCTACCGGCCAGAAACCGAGATTCTTCTGCGACAGCGCCATGACACCAAGGCCAAGCACGGAAAAAATCAGCCCCACATAGGCGGGCCGTTTGTATTGCGCATAATGCGCCATGAAGCGCCCGGCGATGATGGCCCCCACAACCGTACCCGACATGAAGGGAATGAGGCTGATGCCAGATTGGCTGGCGCTCAATCCGAAATTCATTTCCATATAGATCGGCAAATAAGCGGTGATGCCGATATAGGTGCCCATGATCATCATCGCCGTGGCCGTGCCCATGGCCACCACCGGGTTTTTCAAAATCTCCGACGGGATGAAAGGCTCAGGTGCTGTTTGCAATCGCCAGACAAACGCCGCCCACAGCAAGATGGAACTGGCGATGAGGCCTAGCACTTGGGTGGAGAGCCAAGGATAATGAATGCCACCCCAGCTGAGCGCCAGCATCAGCGCCACGCTGGCAAAAGCCATCAGACCTGCGCCGAGAAAATCCAATTTGTGCGGCTTCTCATGGCGCGGCAGTTTCTTGAGCAGATTATTGGTCATGGCCAAGGCCAGAAGGCCAAGAGGGAGATTGATCCAGAAGATCAAAGACCAATGCCAATGCTGCGCGGTGTATCCGCCCAGCAGCGGGCCCGAAATGCTGGCCACCATGTAAACGCCAGAAATGTAGACCTGATATCGCGAACGTTCTTTGGGCGAGACGATATCGGCAATGATAGTCTGCGCCAGCGAGATCAATCCACCGCCGCCAAGCCCCTGCAGGGCGCGGGCTAAAATCAGCAACAGCAGGTTCGGTGCCAAGGCGCAGGCGACCGAGCCAATCACAAAAACCAAAATCGCAAACAGCAAAGTCTTGCGCCGCCCAACAATATCCGAAACCTTGCCGTAAAGCGGTGTCACCGCGGTGGATGACAGCAGATAGGCCGTCACCACCCAGGGCAGATATTCCGGATTGCCTAGCGCGCGGCCAATGGTGGGCAGCGCCGTCACCACAATGGTTTGGTCAAGTGCTGCCAAGATCATAGCGACGATCACGCCAGCGATGATGCGCAGCACTTCAGGATGTGAAAGCGGCTGGGACGCCGTGCTCTGATGGGGGGAATTCATCTTTCCGATTTTTGGGCCGCAACCCAAAAACTTGCAATAGGTTTCGTGCAAGGTGGCCTGCCAAAATCGCCGGATTGGCCTCGACTGACAGCACCGAACTCGCATCAAATCCTGAAAAGGCCAGCTCAGTGCTCCTCTTTGAAAGCTTTTTGACAAGTCACGAGATGGTGCAAAATGTTAAGCATTGGTGACGCGCAATAGGTGTCACCGTAATTCAATGGACTTAAGCTCTGTCAGGTTCGATGACCCACATCTGGTCGTTGCAAATGCGTGACCTTGAACGCTTCAGCACTGTTGCTTGAAGGATAAGGTATGGCAGGAACCGCTACATCTAGATGGGCGCATAACGGCTCCCAGCCATCACCCAACGCGTGCACCAAAAGGCGCGATGCTGGCACGGTTTCGCGCACGGCTTTCACATTGGCTTCATAACAGGCGATGGCGTGGGCCTTATCGTTCATCTTGCCGCCAAAAACTTTGTCACGGATCAGTGCCAAGCCGAGTGATTTTGGATCTGTGCTTTTGTTGAGGCCAGCCAAAATGGTTTTTTCAAAGCTGGCCCACCAACTTTCAGCACTTCGGTGAGTGAGGATCACTTTGGCCTGCGGATATGCCACGATCAATTCGCGCCAATAATGGGCCGAGGGCCAATCGACACAAGCGTTATAACCATCAAACAGCTTCTCCCACTCCGGGGCAGCACCTTGAACCATGTCGCGCCAAATCTTCCTTTGATGTTCATGCGCCATGATTTCGTGCATGTGGTGGCAAGGTCCAAATCCCAGAATATCCAACGCCTCACGCATGGAGTCAGTGCCCGTGCGACCAAAGCCTGTACCGATAACGCGAAGTGTCATGAAGAGCTCCCTTTGCATCAAGCTAAGCCAGACGGCGCAAGAAAGAAAGCGCTGTGACTCAGGGTCACTTCGCCCGCATCCACACGGCATTGTCGTGATAAGCCCCGCCACCTGCGGGTGCTGGTTGGTCCGCGCCAGTCAGTGTGTTGATGCCCTTGCCGCCTTCGTGCAGGTCATTCGGCCACAAGCCTTCAGCAATCAGCACACCGCGCTGCAGGCCGTCGAAGGCCTTGGCGTGGAGGATGACTTCGCCACGCCGTGAACCCACTTTCACTTTCGCACCATCGGCAATGCCCAGTACAGCGAGATCATCGCGGTGCACCAAAACCGAAGGCCTGCCTTCGCGCGTTCGCGAACCCGGCGTTTCATTGAAAGTGGAATTCAAAAACGTGCGTGCCGGAGATGTGGCGAGGCGGAAGGGATAAATCTCATCCGCCTGCTCATGCGCCGCATAATGCCCAGGCCATTCCGGCAGATTCTCAATCGGCCCCAATGCGCCCATTTTCGACATGGCC
>JAYWAB010000008.1:0-2682 GCA_043782835.1 Aestuariivirga sp. | reverse complement strand
ACGCTGATTGATAATTCACTCAAAACCAAACTCCAAAACCTCAAAGTTGCAATGAAGGGAAACGGCTGACATGGATATTCGCGCCGCCGAAATTTCGTCCATCCTCAAGAAGCAGATCAAGGATTTCGGCAAGGATGCCGATGTGGCTGAGATCGGCCAAGTTCTCTCTGTGGGTGACGGCATTGCCCGCGTTCACGGCCTTGACAATGTTCAAGCTGGCGAAATGGTGGAATTTCCCGGCGGCATTCGCGGCATGGCCTTGAACCTCGAAACCGACAATGTCGGCGTGGTGATTTTCGGCAACGACCGTGACATCAAGGAAGGCGATATCGTCAAGCGCACCGGCGCCATCGTGGAAGTTCCCGTTGGCAAGGAATTGCTGGGCCGCGTGGTTGACGCTTTGGGTAACCCGATTGATGGCAAGGGCCCGATCAAATCCAAAACTCGGATGCGCGTGGACGTGAAAGCGCCCGGCATTATTCCACGCAAATCGGTGCATGAACCAATGTCGACCGGCCTCAAGGCCGTTGATGCTTTGATCCCGGTTGGCCGTGGCCAGCGCGAATTGATCATTGGTGACCGTCAGACAGGCAAGACGGCGATCATTCTCGATACCATTCTCAATCAAAAGGCCATTCATGTGAATGGGCCTGAGAAAGAAAAGCTTTATTGCGTTTATGTGGCTTGTGGCCAGAAGCGCTCTACGGTGGCGCAGTTTGTGAAGATTTTGGAAGATGCGGGCGCGATGGAATATTCCATCGTGGTTGCGGCAACGGCTTCTGAATCCGCTCCCATGCAATATCTTGCACCTTTCACGGGCTGCACGATGGGCGAATACTTCCGCGACAATGGTATGCATGCCTTGATTGCTTATGACGATCTTTCCAAGCAGGCTGTGGCTTATCGCCAGATGTCTTTGTTGCTGCGCAGGCCGCCCGGCCGCGAAGCTTACCCCGGCGACGTGTTCTATCTCCACTCGCGTTTGTTGGAACGTTCGGCCAAGCTGAATGATGCCAAGGGCGGCGGTTCTTTGACGGCATTGCCTGTCATCGAAACGCAGGCCAATGACGTGTCGGCCTATATTCCAACCAATGTCATCTCGATCACTGACGGCCAGATCTTCTTGGAAACTGATTTGTTCTATCAGGGCATTCGGCCTGCGGTGAACGTCGGCCTTTCGGTTTCGCGGGTGGGTTCTGCCGCACAGATCAAGGCAATGAAACAGGTTGCCGGTAAAATTAAGGGCGAGCTTGCGCAATATCGCGAAATGGCGGCCTTTGCGCAGTTTGGTTCTGACCTTGATGCTTCCACGCAGAAGCTTCTCAACCGTGGTGCGCGTTTGACGGAGCTTTTGAAGCAGGCCCAGTTCTCGCCGCTCAAGACGGAAGAACAGGTTGTTTCGATCTATGCAGGTGTCAATGGCTATCTTGACACGATTCCGGTTAACCGGGTGCGCGACTTTGAAGAAGGCCTGCTCAACACGGTGAAGACCAAGCACCCTGATATTCTCAATGCAATTCGCGATGAGAAAGCGATTTCGGATGTGACCATGCCGAAGCTCAAGGCGGCGGTGGATGCATTTGCCAAGAGCTTTGCTTAATAATGTTGAACTCACCCTACACTTTTATCCGTCACCCCGGCGAAGGCCGGGGCCCAGCTTTGTCTGGGCACGGGTCTTGTGAATTAAGCAGGATTCCGGCTTTCCGCCTTCGCCAAGGCTACGGCGGACATGTCGCGGGGATGACAGTGGTAGAGTGCGCGTCAATGACGACGGTTGGGGTGTAACCATGGCATCGCTAAAAGATTTAAGAAATAGAATCGCTTCCGTTAAGGCGACACGCAAAATCACCAAGGCCATGCAGATGGTGGCCGCAGCGAAATTACGCCGGGCGCAGGAAGCGGCCGTTGCCGCGCGCCCCTATTCGGAACGCATGGCTGTTGTGCTTGCAAACTTGTCCAGCGCTGTGGCGGGCCAAGCGGGTGCGCCACAAATGTTGGCAGGCACGGGCAAAGACCAGACGCATCTCTTGGTGATCTGCACGGCCGAGCGCGGGCTTTGTGGTGGGTTCAATTCTTCGATTGCGCGATTGGCCCGCGAACATGCCGACAAGCTCATTGCCCAAGGCAAGACGGTGAAGATGTTCACTGTTGGCAAAAAGGGCAATGATGCGCTGCGCCGGGTTTACGGCAAATACATTACTGAGGCAGTTGACTTCCGCGGCCAAAAATCCGTGCGTTATGACAATGCCACGGGTGTGGGGGCCAAAATCATCAGCATGTTTGGCGAAGGTGAATTTGATATTTGCACTTTGTTTTTTGCGGAATTCAAATCTGTCATCGTGCAAAAGCCAACGGCCTTACAACTTATTCCCGCAGCTGTTACGGGCAGCAAAACACCAGATCTGGCAGGGGCAGTTTATGAAGCTGAGCCGGACGAGACTGAAATCCTGGCTGAACTTTTGCCACGCAATATCTCTGTTCAGGTTTTCTGCGCACTTCTTGAAAATGCTGCTTCTGAACAAGGTGCGCGCATGAGCGCCATGGACAATGCCACGCGCAACGCCGGCGATATGATCAACAAGTTGTCGATCAAATATAATCGTCAGCGCCAAGCCCAGATTACCAAAGAACTCATCGAAATCATTTCCGGCGCGGAAGCGCTGTAAGACTTTAGAAGGAACC
>JAYWAB010000007.1:0-4806 GCA_043782835.1 Aestuariivirga sp. | reverse complement strand
GACCGCAAGAACACATCCGTATACGGACATTTGCCGAATTCAACCCCGAAGAAGTTGATATGTTGACGCTGGTCATGGTCGGCTCTTCCCAATCAAAAGCTTTTAAGCGCGGCGATGGCAATACCTATGCCTATACGCCGCGCGGCTATGCCAAAAAAATGGATTTGAAATGACCGTACACTTTATTGGCGCGGGCCCCGGCGCGCCTGATTTGATCACCTTGCGCGGGTTGCGGTTGATCCAATCCTGCCCAGTCTGTCTTTATGCAGGTTCGCTGGTGCCGGAAGAAATTGTGAAGGCCGCGCCCGAAGGCGCACGCGTCATCGATACAGCGCCCTTGCATCTCGATCAGATTATCGACGAAATCAAAGCCGCCCATGATCAAGGCCACAATGTCGCACGCGTTCATTCGGGTGACCCATCGATTTACGGGGCCATCGCCGAACAGATGCGCAGGCTTGATGCACTCGGCATCCCCTATGATGTGACCCCCGGCGTGCCTGCCTTCGCTGCCGCAGCCGCTGCGCTGAAAACCGAATTCACTTTGCCCGAAGTGGCCCAGACAGTGATCATTACCAGAACCACGATGAAGGCTTCAGCCATGCCGCCGGGCGAAGAACTGGAAAAGCTCGGCGCTTCCAAGGCAACGCTGGCCATCCATCTTTCAGTGCGCAATCTCGCCCATGTCGAACGTGCTTTGACGCCGCATTACGGCGCAGATTGCCCCGTCGTGGTGGCGTACCGCGTCAGCTGGCCGGATGAACAATTTATTCACGGCACGCTCAGCACCATCGCGAAAAAAGTCAAAGCGGCAAAATTGACACGCACCGCACTCATTCTCGTGGGCCATGTCTTGGGACACAGCACGTTTCGTGATTCAGCACTTTATGATGCAACCCATGAACATGTTTTGCGCAACCGCAAAACCAAGAAGGTGAAATCGCCTTAACGCTTTCCAAAGCGACACCGTGCCATCATCCACTTTGGAGAACATCATGCCGACACAACAAGCCGCACTCGAAGACCTCGTCGCCAAAGCCATCGCCGCCATTGCCGAACCGGGCACCGAAACCCCGCCGCCGCCGGAGACGACGCCGCGTGATCGTTTTTATGAATTCCTCGTGCTCGCCTTGGGCACAATGTTTTCCAAGGCACCCTTGTCCGGCCAGATGTATGACCGCGCCACATTACTTCGCGTGGTGGAAGGCATGGATGACAATGAGGCGGCCGCCCTCACCAAACGCGCCGATGATTGGATGCGCCTCGAAGGCTTGATCAAACAGATGGAAGGCCAGCGCGCTTATTTTCTCCCCTTGCAAACCCAGGCCGCTCTTTCAGTCAACACCGAGGCTGGCCTGTTGGGTGAAGTTTTTGAAAAAATCCTGAAACGCTATCTCGAAGCCGCACCATGTGAAAACCTGCGCCGCTGCACCAGACTTCTGGCGGCCCATTTTCTGGTGAGCTACGCAAAGGTGTAAGCTCATCTTTCGGCAAATTCCAAACCAAGGCTTGACTTTAATCCTATCGTGTTCTACATATGTTCCACTCGCCATGGACGCGTGGCGATGCGCTGTTTGACATTGTGAACTAAGATCGACCTGAACTTTGACGGAATCGTCAAAGTTCAGAAAAGTTGATCGAAAATTATAAATCAGGGCGATTTTGACTTTTCTATGAAAAGTCAAAACGCTCTGGCCTTGGAGAGGCCCTAAATCTCCAGCCCTTCTGATGTGAGGACGCTCACACCAGCAAGGCCCCTTCATGGCGCAGCAGCCATTCCTTGCGCTTCAGCCCGCCGCCATAACCCGTCATCGAACCATCAGCGCCAATCACCCGGTGGCACGGCACCACGATGGCAATCGGGTTACGACCATTGGCTGTGCCCACGGCGCGGGAATGTTGAATGTCGCCCAGCTTGCGCGCGATTGAGCCATAGGAAACCGTGGTGCCCACGGGAATTTTTCGCAGCTCCGCCCACACGCGCCGTTCAAATGCCGTGCCGCCACCGTCGGTGAGCAGATTTTCAATGGCCGAAAGCTCGCCTGCGAAATAGGCGCGGATGTGATCTGAAAGGCCAAAGGGATTGGAGGCTGCTTGCAAGTCGATGCCTCCAAAGCGCGCCTTCATCTGCCGCGCCACACGGTCACTGGCGTCTTCAAATTCCAACAACAAGATCACGCCATCATGCGCGACCAGAACCATCGGGCCAATGGGCGTCTCAATGCGCTCGGTGAGGAAGGGCATCTTTCATATATACTTCAACCGTCATCCCGACGAAAGTCGGGATCAATTTGGCCCGGAGAAAAAATGGAGAAAGTGCCCTGTGCCTACATCCTCGCCAGCAAGCGCCATGGCACTTTGTACATTGGTGTGACCAGCGATCTGTGCACGCGCATCCGCGATCACAAACTGGGCGAGACAGCAGGCTTCACCAAACGCTATGGCGTGAAGCAACTCGTCTGGTTCGAATTTCTTGGCTCAATGGAAGAAGCCATCAAGCGTGAGAAGCAGCTTAAAGAATGGCAGCGCGGCTGGAAGATTGAATTGATCGAGAAGATGAATCCGATTTGGGCTGATTTATATGATGAGCAGTGCGGGAAGTTCATACCGTAGGTCATCTTCCTCACTTTTGTAATCCAGACTCCCACTCAATCGTCATCCCGCCCCCCTTCTCCCGTCATCCCGTCGAAAGACGGGATCCATTTGGGAGTCTGACGGGGATCCCGACTTGCGTCGGGATGACGATGGAAAGAGAGCTATCGCAAGCCCAACCTCCCCATAGGCAGATGCGACCCGCCCATCCAAAAATGGTTCCGCTTGTGACCACCGCAAGGGCTGGATCAGCGGGTCAAGTCCCTAATCCCCGTCATTCCGGCTCGCGGCTCCGCTCACGATCCGCCTTGGCCGGAACTAACGACCGTTTATGATATTTGAAGCTAGGACAGCAGCTTGTTTGCTTCACAAAATTGCAAATACCAATTGGCAATTTTTTCAGGTGAAGTTTCAAACCATTCACTGCCAAGCGCATCCGCAATTCTAGATTCGGACATATCCAGAGCTGAATGCAGGATCCGTTCCAAGTTTCTTCCGTCTTCAGTTTTGATTACAAGACCGACACAGGGCAATTTTGACATGCTCGTAACAAGTCCTTGCGAAATAATGCGAGTGGTAAGACTGCCAGCCGTGTAGCCAACTTTGCATGGCCACGATCTTCTGCTTTCGAACCCCGCCAGTTTCCTCTCTGACTCTTGAAAATAAACGTAGACAGTTTCATCCCCAGACCCAAGTGAACGTTCAGCTACCAGAATCTCATTTGTACCATCTGCCAAGACTGCATCATTTGAATCACTTTCAATGGTTTCAATTTCTACGCTAGGGTTGGCGATCAGTGAGTAAAATCCAAACGCTGGATTTAGTACCATCTTGTCATCAACAAGCCGCTTCAAAGCTGCCATAACTCTACCTTGGGTATTTGCAACAGCCGTGCCACCAAGTTCGACATGTCGATTCTCGACGTAACGCGTCAGATCGACCCTTCGAACTGGCTTCTGCTGAATACCCAAATATTGAATAATCAACTCCATCGCCATGCTTGGACTCAGAGGCAAGCCTTCGTATTTGTATGCAGTCACACTGTCCTCCAAGTGCCCAACCCGTGAGTTGAAAATGGTATTCCTAATTGAACCTTAACCCAACCTCTTGACCGCCTCACCCAGCTTCGCTTTCTTCGCTTCCAATTGTGCGCGCAATTCACGCGACTCTTCCAGCACTTCTGGTGGGGCCTTCGCAACAAAGGCGGCGTTGTTCAGGCGGCCGTCGATCACACCCATGTCCTTCGCAACTTTCTCCAACTCCTTGGCCAAACGCGCGCGTTCGGCGGTGAAGTCGATTGTGCCTTCCAGCGGCAGGGCCACGGTGGCTTCATCGAGTGCAATTTGTGCAGACGCAGAAGGAACCACATCAGCAAAATCCAGCGCGCTCAATCTGGCGAGGCGCATGATCTCATTCTCCCAGGTTTTGGCGCGGGCGCGGGCTTCAGCCCCTGCCCCCACCAACACGCAAGGAATTTTGGCCCCGGCATTCACATTCATTTCTGAACGCACTGAGCGCACTTCTGAAATCAAACGGATCACCCAATTCATTTCGGCGTCCGCCTTCGCATCGCCGAGGCCTTTGTAGCTCGGCCATTGCGCGGCCATCAGCATGTGTGAACGCGGCGCGGTTTTCTGCCAGAGTTCTTCAGTAATGAAGGGCATGAACGGGTGCAGCAGATGCAAGATCTGCTCGAAGGCCCAAGCCGCACAAGCGCGCGTTTCGGCCTTGGCCACTTCATCTGTGCCCGTCAAAATCGGTTTGATCAATTCCACATACCAATCGCAATAAACATTCCATGCGAATTGATAGAGGGCGGCTGCGGCCTCATTATATTTATGTTCTTCAATCGCCTTGGTCACCGTGTCGCGGCAACGCGCGGCCTCACCCGCGATCCAGCGATTGGCAGTGACGCGCGCGGCAACGGGATCGAAATTTTCGTCACGCGCCACGCCGTTCATTTCAGCAAAGCGCGCCGCGTTCCACAGCTTCGTTGCGAAGTTGCGGTAACCTTCCACGCGCTGCTTGGCGAGCTTGATGTCACGCCCCTGCGCGGCCATGGCGGCCAGCGTGAAGCGCAATGCGTCTGCGCCGAATTCATCCATCAATTCCAACGGGTCAATCACATTGCCCTTGGACTTGGACATTTTCTGCCCCTTCTCGTCGCGCACCAGCGCGTGGATGTAAACCGTGTCAAACGGCACATCGTCCATG
>JAYWAB010000006.1:0-17014 GCA_043782835.1 Aestuariivirga sp. | reverse complement strand
GCTTTTGCGGCTGGTGCAGCGCCGGCTTTGGCACTTTCCACATCCTTCACCACGATCCGCCCATGCGGGCCTGATCCGTGTACGGATGTGGAAAGTGCCAAAGCCGGCGCTGCACCAGCCGCAAAAGCCGCCCCAGCACCTCAAGCCATTGCGGTTGCACCATCAGACGCCAGCGTTCTCAAGACATTTGTGGAAGGCTCTTATGAGTTGGTGCCGCATGATACGATGCGCAAAACCATTGCGCGCCGCCTGACTGAATCCAAACAGCATGTGCCGCATTTCTATGTGACAGTGGATATCTCGCTGGAAAACCTGTTGGGCCTGCGTGAGCGCCTGAATTTGCAGGCACCGAAGGACAAGGAAGGCAAGCCCGCGTGGAAAATCTCGGTCAATGATTTCGTGATCAAGGCCATGGCGATGGCTTTGGTGAAAGTGCCGGAAGCCAATGTGGCCTGGACGGATTCAGCGATGGTGAAGCACAAGCACGCCGACATTGGCGTGGCGGTTTCCATTCCCGGCGGGTTGATCACGCCAGTGGTGCGCAGCGCTGAGCTGAAGGGCCTTGCACAGATTTCTTCTGAGATGAAAGACTATGCGGCGCGCGCCAAGAACCGTAAACTGAAGCCGGAAGAATATACGGGTGGCTCATGCTCGGTTTCCAACATGGGCATGATGGGGGTAAAAAACTTCTCCGCCATTGTTAATCCGCCGCAGTCATCGATCCTTGCCGTGGGTGCCGGTGAACGCCGCGCCGTGGTCAAGGGCAATGCCGTGGTGATTGAGCAATTGATGAGTGTCACCCTCTCCACCGACCACCGCTGCATCGACGGCGCACTGGGCGCGGAGTTCCTGGGCGCGATTAAATTGTATCTCGAAGAACCGGCGCTGATGTTGGTGTAAAAAATGGAGACGCTGAAGTCTATCAGTTGGATAGGAGCAGTTGCCGCGGCGTTTGCTGGTGCTGTCTGGTCCTTTTTGACTTACGAGGACAAGACTCGTCTGGAGTTTCAGCAGCCAATGGTAACCAAGACCATTGAACTTTGTTTTGAAGTGTCGAAACTCACTGGTGATATGGTCAGCGATAACGGCCAGCATTGGTCGGAGGATCGCGCCCATTTTTGGTCTCTTTATCATGGACAATTGGTTCTAGTGGAAAACAATGAATTGGCCTCTGCAATGGTGGAATATGGGAACGCTGTAACTGAGATGACAGAAGCTGCCCATAAGAACAACTCGCAACTGGCGCTCCACGTTTCTGGGGCCTGCAGAAAATTGATTGATTCAATGATGGCCACTAAGTGGAAACTTGATCCGTCTGCGATTCTGAATCCGACTGTTATCACAGCGCACGAGCAGGGTGATCAGCAAAAATGAAATCCATCCTCGCATTTGGAGACAGTCTCACCTGGGGCGTGGATGCCGCCACTGATTTGCGCCATCCGTTCGAGGTGCGCTGGCCCAATGTTTTGGCGGCGGGCCTCGATCGCAAGGCCCGCGTTTACGAAGAGGGCATGAACGGGCGCACCACGGTGTTTCCTGATCCCACCAATACGGCTGAACGCAACGGCGCTGTGGCGCTTCCGATTTTGCTGACCACGCATATGCCGCTTGATCTTGTGATCATCATGCTGGGCACCAATGACATCAAATATGCCAATCGGTGCACGGCCTTTGATGCCAGCATGGGCATGGAGCGTTTGATCAAACTGGTGAAGCATCATGATTTCAGCCGCGGTTACGCCCCGCCCAAGATTTTGATTGTGTCGCCACCTGGATTGGTGAAAACCAAAAATGAATGGTTCAATGAACTCTGGGGCCACGCGATTGAGGAATCCAAACGCTTCAAGATTCACTACGCGCGCGTGGCGGAAGAGCAGGGTGTTGCATTCTTTGATGCAGGCAGCGTAGCCGTGGGCGATGAGCGCGATGGCGGGCATTTGGACGCTGAGAACACAATTGCCATTGGCAAGGCTTTGGTGCCAGTGGTGAAGAAGATTTTGGAGATTTGAGCATGGCAGACACTGCATTCGACGTTCTGATCATTGGAGCCGGGCCCGGCGGTTACGTGACCGCCATCCGTGCCGCACAACTTGGCTTCAAAGTGGCGATTGTGGAGCGCGAACATCTGGGTGGCATTTGCCTGAACTGGGGCTGCATCCCCACCAAGGCGCTGCTGCGTTCGGCCGAGATTTTCCACTATATGAAACATGCGGGCGACTATGGCCTTTCCGCCAAGGATGTGACCTTTGACCCCACCGCCGTGGTGCAACGCAGCCGCAATGTGTCTGGCCGCCTCAACATGGGCGTGGGCGGCTTGCTCAAGAAGAACAAGGTGCAAGTGATCTGGGGCCAAGCCAAAATCACCAAGCCCGGCGAAGTGGTCGTAGGCGCTTCCACCAAGCCTGTAATGCTGCCGCAGAACCCACCCCCCAAGGGCACGCTGGGGGCAGGCACATACACCGCCAAGCACGTCATCATCGCCACGGGCGCACGACCGCGCGCCCTGCCGGGGCTGGAACATGATGGCAAGCTGGTGTGGAGTTATTTTGAGGCCATGGTGCCGAAGGAAATGCCGAAGTCTCTGCTGGTTGTCGGTTCCGGTGCCATCGGGATCGAATTCGCCTCGTTCTACAATGCCATGGGTGTGGATGTGACTGTGGTTGAGATCATGGATCAGATCATGCCGGTCGAAGATACTGAGATCAGCAAAATTGCCCAGAAACAGCTTGAGAAACAGGGCATCAAGTTCCGTATTTCGGCCAAGGTGGCCAAGCTGGAAAAGGGTGCCAACTCTGTCACCGCCACTATTGAGGCCGGCGGCAAATCTGAAACTATCACGGTGGACCGCGTGATCGCCGCCACAGGGGTGGTGGGCAATATCGAAAACCTCGGCCTCGAAGCGCTGGGCGTGAAGACTGACAAGGGCTGCATCGTGGCCGATGGTTACGGCAAAACCAGCGTCAACGGAATTTATGCCATTGGCGATGTGGCGGGCCCTCCCATGCTGGCCCACAAGGCTGAGCATGAGGGTGTGATCTGCATCGAGAAGATCAAAGGTCTTGATGCCCATCCGATGAAGAAAGAGCAAATCCCCGGCTGCACCTATTGTCATCCGCAGGTGGCCAGTGTGGGCCTGACCGAAGCCAAGGCCAAAGCGGCGGGTTACGAACTCAAAATCGGGCGCTTCCCCTTCCTCGCCAACGGCAAGGCCATTGCGCTGGGCGAAGATCAGGGCTTGGTCAAGACGATTTTCGACGCCAAAACCGGACGGCTTTTGGGCGCACATCTGGTGGGCGCCGAAGTGACTGAACTGATCCAAGGATTTGTGCTGGCCATGGGCCTTGAAACCACCGAAGAAGAGTTGATGCACACCGTGTTCCCGCATCCCACACTCTCAGAAATGATGCATGAAAGTGTGTTGGACGCTTATGGCCGTGTCATACATATGTGAGTGGCGTTCTCGACTTGGGGCGCGGCTTGAATTTGGCCAATCACTGCGCCATATGATGGCACAGATGGAGGTGTAAATGGATTCTAAAAATTGTGTCGCCGTCGTCGAATCGCGCATTCTGGCCTGAAGGAGTTATCATGCAAGACATCATGCAACTGGGCGGCGTTCATTTCTGGGGCACCGTGCTGATCGGCATTCTCGCAGGTTGGTTGGCCCACAAGGTGATGGGCGGTCGTGGCGGACTGATTTGGAATTTGATCATCGGGCTTGTTGGCTCATGGATCGGATTTTTTGCTGCCGACAAGCTCGGCGTGCATCTGGGCGAGATATTCCATGGCTGGTTCTGGGGCAATCTGGTGGTCTCTGCGGCGGGGGCGATTGTATTGCTATTTTTGCTGCGGATTGTGCGTGGCCGTTGAATGGTCAGCGTTCTTGATACGGTAAAGCGCCCGCGCCACCCGGAAAAAGCCAATCGGCCGGAAACGCCTTTGCTGCGCAAGCCTGAATGGATTCGGGTGAAAGCGCCTGGCTCTGCCATCTATTTCGAGACGCAGAAAATTGTCCGCGAGAACAAACTGGTGACCGTTTGTGAAGAAGCGGGTTGCCCTAATATTGGCGAATGCTGGTCTAAGAAACATGCGACCTTCATGATCATGGGCGACACGTGCACAAGGGCTTGCGCTTTTTGCAATGTGAAAACAGGATTGCCTGATGCGCTCGATGCTGGGGAACCTCAACGCGTGGGCGACGCCATTGCGCGCATGGGGCTTTCCCATTCGGTGATCACCTCTGTTGACCGCGATGATTTGGACGACGGGGGTGCTGATCATTTCGTTCGCACCATCAAGGCCATCCGAAAAGCCTCGCCAACGACGACAATCGAAATCCTCACGCCCGACTTTTTGAAAAAAGAGGGCGCGTTGGAGCGCGTTGTTGCGGCTAGGCCTGATGTGTTCAACCACAATCTTGAAACGGTGCCTGCACTCTATTTGAAAATCCGTCCGGGGGCTCGTTATTTCCATTCTTTGCGTCTGTTGCAGCAGGTCAAAGAGTTGGACAAATCGATGTTCACCAAGTCTGGCATCATGGTGGGCTTGGGCGAAACCCGCGAGCAGGTGATGCAAGTGATGGATGACATGCGCTCGGCCAATATTGATTTTATCACCATCGGGCAATATTTGCAGCCATCGCGCAAACATGCTGCGATTGATCGCTACGTCACGCCAGATGAATTCAAGTCATATGAGACAACAGCCTATGCCAAGGGCTTTCTGATGGTTTCAGCTTCGCCGCTTACCCGCTCCTCCCATCATGCAGGCGAAGATTTTGCGCGATTGCGCGCTGCAAGGTTTTCTGCCTGATGGCACATGTTGAAGTGAAACGCGTGGTGGCCCTCACCATCGACGAGGCTTTTGCCATTGCTGCAGATGTTGCGTCCTACAAGGAGTTTCTGCCCTTGGTCACGCGCTCGACGATTCGCGGCACCGTAGTGGAAGCGGGCAGAGTAAAAACATTTGCGGCAGACTTGATGGTGGCGGTCGAAAAGCTGGGCTTGCGTGAAGGATTTACCAGTCAGGTCGTCGCCGACGCAGCGGCCCGTACTGTCACAGCGACATCACAAGACGGTCCGATCAAGGATTTGCGTGCGGTGTGGACCATGAGCGCTATTGATGGCAGCCGGACGCAGGTGGCCATCAGCATTGACTACAAGTTCAAGAATATGCTCCTGCAAATGGCGGCCGGCGGCATGATGGATATGGCCGTGAAGCGCGTGCTTGAGGCCTTTGAAGCACGAGGTCTGGTGCTTTATCCCTTCAGGGCCATGCCCAACATATAAAGTGCATGATCGCGCGCGGCGATGCGAATGGCGGCGCGGTCACCCGAAAAGATCACACATTCATGCCATGTCTTGCTGGACTTGAGGGCGCAACCGAAGTGAACAAGGCCCACGGGTTTTTTATCGCTGCCGCCCGTTGGTCCGGCGATGCCGGTGATTGCGATGGTGAGCGTCGCGGCAGAATGTTTGAGTGCGCCCTCCGCCATTGCACATGCCACGGCTTCACTAACTGCACCATGGGCTTCGAACAATTTTGGGGGAACGCCCAGCATTTGCGATTTGGCAGCATTGGAATAGGTGACAAAGCCCCGATCAAAAATGGCCGATGATCCTGCGATGTCTGTTATTGCAGCTGCGACCATCCCGCCGGTGCAGCTTTCTGCTGTGGCTACGAGATGGCCGGATTTCAGAAGTGCGGCAACCAGTTCTGCGGGGCTCATAAGGGCAAACGCACTGTCACAGTGGCCAAGGCCGCCATGCCTTCCTTGCGACCAATGGCACCCATGGTTTCCGTCGTCGTGGCTTTGATGGCAATGCGGTCTGTTGCAAGGCCCAATTGGCGCGAGAGTTCACTCTTCATTTTTACAATATGCGGACTGATCTTGGGGGCTTCTGCCAGGATTGTAACATCAACATTGGCGATCAAACCGCCTTTGGCTTCGAGCAGTTGGCGCGCCTTGGCAATAAAAATTGAAGAACGCGCATTTTTCCACTGTGGGTCTGTTGGCGGGAAGTGGGTGCCAATGTCACCTTCACCGATTGTGCCAAGGATTGCATCAGTCACGGCATGAAGAGCCACATCCGCATCGGAATGGCCTTTGAGCTTGTGGGTGTGAGGCATTTCAACACCGCAGAGCCAAAGCGAATTGCCTTTGGTGAAAACATGAAAGTCTACCCCTTGGCCCACGCGAATATCGGGGCGATGGGCGAATTGGCTTTGGTTCAATTCAATATTCGCCATCTTAATATCATGAGATGTGGTGAGCTTTCGGTTGCGCGCTTCGCCTTGCACGACAGAGACCTTCATTCCGGCAAATTCAGCCACCGCAGCGTCATCTGTCAAGCCTTCGGCGGCTTGCGTAAAAGCGGTTTCATGGGCTTCGCGAATCTTTTGATAGCGGAAGCCTTGCGGTGTTTGCATATAGAAGAGCGTAGACCGATCAACGGTTTTTTCAATCAGACCCGCGCGCGCTTGTTTCAGCGTGTCTGCCACGGCCAAGCCCGGCACTACGGCATCAACATCGTTTAACTTGGCGATGACAGCGCTGATCACGGCATGTGAAATGAAGGGGCGGGCCGCGTCGTGGATGAGGATCAGGTCTGGCGCATGTTCTGCGCAGGCTTCAACGCCAATCCGACAAGAATCCTGGCGCGAATTTCCGCCCAGCACTGGCGTTGGCAGAGTTAGGCCTAAAGCAGCGGCGGCGAAATCGGCGTCATGGTCCGCGCCGATTACCGTTTGAACATGTGTGACGGCGGGGTGTGACAGAAATGATTCAAGCGTCCAGCGCAGCACGGGCTTGCCCCCGATCAACTGGTATTGCTTTGGCTTTTCGCCCCCGGCGCGCTGGCCAGAGCCCGCCGCCACAATCACTGCCGCCACTTTCATGTGCCCGCCTTAAACGATGCCGCGCCCGAACAAAAGGGCTTGCGATTTTGCTTGACCTTGTTGCAGCGCAGCGTAATCTGCATAATAATTAGACGAAGAGTTTAGATGCTTAAAAAATGAGCATAATGATTGGAAAAATACGGACGCGTAACCGTGTCTTCCTCGCGCCCATGTCGGGGGTGACCGATGAAGCCTTTCGGCAGGCTTCGCATGACACGGCTGCGGGATTGGTCGTGTCGGAGATGGTGGCCAGCGAGGAATTGGTGCGCCAGCGTCGCGATATGGTGCGCCGGGCGCTGGGGGCCAAGAAACTTTCACCCTTCGTGATGCAGCTGGCGGGCCGCGAAGCCCATTGGATGGCTGAGGGTGCTAAAGTCGCACAAGACTTGGGCGCAGACATTATTGACATCAATATGGGTTGCCCAGCCAGACAAGTGACGGGTGGATTGTCGGGCTCAGCGCTGATGCGCAATCTTGATCATGCCATCACGCTGGTCGCAGCGACTGTTGGCGCAGCGCGGGTTCCAGTGACATTGAAAATGCGTCTCGGTTGGGATGAGAAATCCCTCAATGCGCCAGAACTGGCGCGGCGGGCTGAGGCTGCTGGTGTGGCAATGATTACAGTGCACGGTCGGACCCGCTGCCAGTTTTATACTGGAAAAGCAGACTGGAGGGCCATCCGCGCGGTGCGCGAGGCGATCAAGATCCCATTGGTCGCCAATGGCGATTGCCACTCACCCGATGATGCGCGCGCCATGATGCAAGCTTCAGGTGCCGATGCAGTCATGATTGGGCGTGGGGCCTATGGGCGGCCATGGTGGCCGGGCGTGGTTGCTGAGGCCTTGGAACCGGGCAGCGGCGTTCAGCATCCGTCACTGGCACAGGAACGCAATGTGTTGCTGAACCAGCAAGCCGATACCTTGTCACTTTACGGAGCTGAACTTGGCAATAAGACATTCCGCAAGCATCTTGGTTGGACCATTGCACGTATGGCGGCGCGCAGAATGTTGGATGCTGTTACGGTTCAAGAGGCGCGGCGCAATGTTTTGAATGAGAGAAACAACACTCTTGTAACATCTTCAATCATGCAGCTTTTTGCGCAAGCGGCCTTGCACAAGGAGGCCGCATGAGCGCGCCGGAAATTCCATTTCGCACTATTGTCGAGGCTTTGCCCAATCCACTTTTCATTGTGGATGGAGAGAACCGTATCGTTCTTGCCAACAGCGCTTGTGAAGATTTCTTTCAAACAAGCGCCTCGATATTGAAAAAGCAGGGGCTTGAAGATCTGGTGCCTTTTTCAAGCCCGGCTTTGGAAGCTGTTGCAAAGGTGCGGGCCGAAGGTGGTGTGGTCAATGAATATGCCATCAGCATGGGAACGCCGCGTGTGGGCGGTGAACGTGTTGTTGACGTGCAAACAACCGCGCTAAACGAAAATCCGGGTGCAGTTCTCGTAATGGTCCTGCGGCAATCCATGGCGCGGAAGTTTGATTTGCAACTCTCGCATCAAAGTGCGGCGCGTTCAGTGTCGGGCATGGCGGCCATGTTGGCGCATGAGATCAAAAACCCTCTTTCAGGCATTCGTGGTGCTGCGCAATTGCTTGAGCCTGGCCTCAACGAGCAGGACCGAAGTTTGGCGCGGCTCATCTGTGACGAGACAGAACGTATTCGCAATCTGGTTGATCAGATGGAGGTCTTTTCCGATGAGCGACCGTTGGAACGCCAGCCGGTGAACATACATGTGGTTTTGGACCGGGTGAAACAGTTGGTCAATGCGGGAAGTCATGAAGGGGTTCACATTGTCGAAGACTATGATCCGTCTTTGCCGCCTGTCAGTGGTAATCATGACCAATTGGTTCAAGTGTTTCTTAATCTCGCCAAGAACGCCGTTGAGGCGATGCAAGAAAATGGCGGCAAGTTGATGCTGACCACGGCCTTCAAGCCGGGGGTCAAGCTTTCTGTGCCGGGCGGTGGGGAGCGCGTGTCTCTGCCGCTCGAAGTCGGTGTGCATGATGAAGGCGGCGGCGTTCCTGAAGACATCCGCCAGCATATTTTTGATCCTTTCATCACGTCAAAAGCGCAGGGCAAGGGCTTGGGGCTGGCTTTGGTTGCCAAGATCGTGCGCGACCACGGCGGCGTGGTGGAGTGTATCGATCGGGGCAATGGGACGACATTTCGGGTGCTTTTGCCACTCGAACGTAAAATGGAGAAAATGGGCTCATGAGTGCGAAAACGATTCTACTGGCTGATGACGACAGCGCCATCCGTACGGTCCTCATTCAAGCCTTGAACCGCGCGGGTTATAGCGTGCGGGCCACGTCCACTGCTGCGGCACTCTGGCGCTGGGTGGCCGAGGGGCAGGGCGATGCAGTGATTACGGACGTGGTTTTGCCCGATGAGAACGCATTTGAAATGCTGCCACGGATCAAAAAACTGCGTCCGAAACTACCCTTCATTGTGATGAGCGCACAGAATACGATCATGACTGCCATTCGTGCCACTGAGCTTGGCGCCTATGATTATCTACCCAAGCCATTTGATCTCAGCACACTAATTCAAACCGTGGGCCGGGCCCTGGAACAGGCCAGCAAACCCACTTTGGTGCGGGCTAAAGAGACGGGGGAGACTTTGCCGATTATCGGTCGTTCGGCAGCAATGCAGGATATTTACCGGGTGATCGCAAGGCTGACCCTGACGGAACTTACTGTCACAATCATTGGTGAGAGCGGCACGGGCAAAGAACTTGTGGCCCGTGCGCTGCATGATTTTGGCAAGCGACGGCGTGGGCCTTTTGTTGCTGTGAATATGGCAGCCATCCCACGCGAGTTAATTGAGTCCGAACTTTTTGGCCATGAGAAGGGGGCCTTCACGGGTGCTTCTGCGCGCATGGCGGGACGGTTTGAGCAGGCCGAGGGGGGCACGCTTTTCCTTGATGAAATCGGCGATATGCCGCTTGAAGCACAAACGCGTTTGCTGCGTGTATTGCAACAAGGCGAATATACTTCTGTGGGCGGCAATGCACCGATCAAATCAAACGTTCGCATTATTGCGGCCACGCACCGTGACTTGCGCCAGCTCATTGCTCAGGGACAATTTCGCGAAGACTTGTTCTTCCGGCTCAATGTGGTGCCGCTGCGTTTGCCGCCTTTGCGCGACCGCGTTGAGGATATTCCCGATTTGGTGCGGCATTTCCTGGAGCAATCACAAAAAGAGGGTTTGCCGCCTAAAGATATTTCACCTGAGGCAATTGAGGTTTTGAAATCCTATCGCTGGCCGGGCAACGTGCGCGAGCTGGAAAATCTCGTGAAACGATTGATGGCCATTGAGATTGATGACGTGATTGGCGGGGCTTCAGTTGCGACGGAATTGGAAGCAAATCAACCTCATTCGTTGGGTCCGAAGTCCGATGGTGGTGCCCAACCAGAAACGATTGGGGCTTTTATCGAACAGCATCTGGCGGGTTATATGGCGGGTTTTGCAAACGGTCTGCCGCCCGATGGGCTTTATAACCGCATTCTCCATGAAGTGGAGCCGCCGCTGCTCCGATCTGTGCTCAGCGTCACAAAAGGCAACCAGCTGAAAGCTGCGGAAGTTTTGGGGATAAATCGCAATACGCTGCGCGTGAAAATAAAACAGCATCAAATCAAATCGTTGCGCGGTTTTTCATAAGTCACGCATTAGAAACGATTGTGGCTTCGATGTCACAGTAGTTGTTGAAAATTAGCCACAGACCGGGGCATAATGCTTGGCATGTTGAAAGTGGCAGATATTTCGATTGGCAAACGTATTCGATCCTATTCCGGTTGGGCAGCGTTGGCGCTTGTCAGCATCGGGACGATCTTAGGGTTTGCGACGTTTCTTTTGCTGACGGGGCTCACCCCCATCAAGCCGACGAGCAGCAATATCGGCACGATGTTGCTGGCCAATGGCCTTGTGGTTCTGGTGATGCTGTCGATGATTGTCGGGCAGGTTGCCCATCTCTTTTTGGAGCGCAAACGCGGAACGGCAGGGGCCGGGTTGCATATTCGCCTTGTGACACTGCTCAGTCTGGTTTCTGTGGTTCCTGCTCTTTTGGTTGCTGCCTTTGCGAGCGTGACTTTAAACCGTGGACTGGACACCTGGTTTTCAACACAGACCAAGGCCATTGTTGACACTGCGGCGACGGTTGCTGATGCCTATCTCACCAACGCGACGGAAGCGACGCGCAATGATCTTGCCAATATTGCGACAGACTTGGTTCAACAGGTTCCTGAATTCAACAACGACAGACCGAACTTTTTGCTGCGTGTAGCGCGGCATGGAGCTTTGCGTAACCTCGGCGCTGTTTATATTTTCAACAATGACACTAAGCAAATTGAGGCCAATGCGACGGCCAATGACAGCATTACTTTTATTGCGCCGAGCCCGGAAAATCTGGTGCAGGCCGATAAAGGCGATATTGTTTTGCTGCCACCGGGCAGGGGCGGCAATTTGATCCGTGCGCTGATGAAGTTGCAGGGTTATCCTAATGAATATCTTTATATCTACCGCCTTGTATCACCTGCTGTGATCGAGCAGTTGACAAAAACGCGCGATGCTAAAGTGCAATACGATTCAATGTTGCAACAACGCCTTGGCTATCAGTTGACATTCGGATTGATCTACGCGTCATTGGCACTGATCTTTTTGCTCGCAGCGGTTTGGGCCGGCATGTGGTTTGCCGACCGTTTGGTGGCACCTATGGTGCGACTGCTCAATGCCTCGCAGGATGTGGCGCGGGGTGATTTTAATGCCAAGGTCAAGATCATCGAGGGGCCCGGTGATTTTCAACGCCTTTCGCAAACGTTTAATTTGATGACAGATCAGATTGCACAAAGCCGTGACCAATTGCTGATGACCAACGAGAAGTTGGATGAGCGGCGGCGTTTTACTGAAGCGATGTTGGAGGGTGTGAGCGCTGGTGTGATTGGTATTGGGCCAGACCACGCGATAACCTTGGTCAATCGTTCTGCCTTGGCGCATTTGGGCGTGGCAGATTCTGATCTCATGGGACAGCGGATTGAAGATGCCATTCCAGAGTTCGCGGCACTTTATCATACAGCTTTAGGGCGGCCACATGGCTCAGCTGATGGGCAAATTGATTTTAAGATCAAGGGCCATGATCTCAGTTTTATTGTCAGGATTACCACTGAACTTGGCGAACAAGCCCATGGCCATGTTTTGACATTTGATGATATTACGCAATTGGTTTCGGCCCAGCGCAATTCTGCATGGTCCGATATTGCCCGGCGCATTGCGCATGAAATTAAAAATCCGTTGACACCAATTCAACTTTCGGCAGAACGGTTAAAACGCAAATATCTTAAGGAAATTACCACTGATCGACATGTGTTTGAGCAGTGTACTGATACGATCATCCGGCAAGTGGGTGATCTCGGTCGCATTGTGGATGAGTTCTCGTCCTTCGCGCGCATGCCTTCGGCTGTGCCTGAGATGAACAGCCTGAATGATCTGGTGAAAGAAGCAACAATTCTGCAGCGGGTCTCTTCGTCCGACATCGACATTGCTTTTGCACTTTCAACACGGCCGTTGAATTTTCCATTTGACCGACGATTGATGACGCAAGCTGTTACCAACCTGGTCAAGAATGCACGTGAGGCGATCGAAGCGCGCGACGCAGACGCTGTTCGAGGGCATATTCTGATTGAGACGGGTTTGGACGGAGACACGCCTTATCTGGCCGTCACCGACAATGGCGTTGGTCTGCCCAAAGAAAATCGAAACCGCCTCGCTGAGCCTTATATGACGACCCGCGAGAAGGGGACAGGTCTTGGCCTGGCCATCGTCAAACGCATCATGGAAGAGCATGGTGGGCGCTTGCGCTTGTCGGACGCGCTGGGCGGTGAGGGGGCTACAATTACTTTAGAGTTTGCGCCGCAGGCGCGGTTTGCGTTGGAGAGTGCGTGATGGCAGCAGATATTTTAATTATTGATGATGAGGCGGATATCCGAGAGTTGACGGCGGGCATCCTGCAAGACGAAGGCTTCGAGACGCGGTTGGCGCATAACTCTGATGCGGCGCTCAGTGAGATGAATTTGCGCAAACCTTCGCTGGTGATCCTCGATATTTGGTTGCAAGGTTCAAAGCTCGATGGCTTGGATTTGTTGCTGGAAATCAAACAAGTTTATCCTTTACTACCCGTTATCATCATCTCCGGGCATGGCAATATTGAAACGGCTGTCGCTGCCATCAAGCGCGGCGCCTATGAATATGTGGAGAAACCTTTCAACTCAGATCGGCTGCTTGTTGTTGTTAATCGTGCGTTGGAAACATCACGTTTAAAGCGCGAGAATGAGGAACTCAAAGGTCGGTCCGGACTCGATTCTGAATTGCTGGGCCAGAGCCAGGCCATGCGCCAGTTGCGCCAGACGATGAAGAAGATTGCGCCCTCCAACAGCCGTGTTTTGATCGCGGGCCCAATGGGAGCAGGCAAAGAATTGGTAGCCAGATCGCTGCACAATGCCTCGCAGCGGGCAGAGCGAGCGTTTGTGATTTTAGGTGCGGCGGCCATGGCACCTGAGCGCATGGAACAGGAACTCTTTGGTGTTGAGGCGCAAGGCGGCGAGGGCCTCCGCATTGGTGCCTTGGAGGAGGCACATGGCGGCACACTTTACATTGATGAAATCGCAGACATGCCAATTGAAACTCAAGGTAAGGTTTTGCGCGTCTTGGTGGACCAGACGTTTCAACGCGTAGGGGGCACCAAGAAGGTCAAGGTTGATGTCAGGATTTTCACATCAACATCGCGCGATCTTGTGGCGATGATAGCGGCGCAGCAGTTCCGCGAAGACCTCTATCATCGGTTGGGCGTTGTGCCCTTGCAGGTGCCCGGGCTTGATGAACGGCGCGAAGATATTCCTGAACTTGTTGAATTCTTCGCCAAATCCTACGCGTCGTCGGCGGGGCAGTTGACGCGGCCATTTTCGCCAGAGGCCATTATGTTGCTGCAAACGCGCGCATGGCCCGGCAATGTGCGTGAGTTGCGCAACAATGTGGAGCGCGCTTTGATCCTTGCCGCCGGTGATGGAGCCGAAGAAGTAGCGGCTTCTGCCTTGGCGTCCGAGATCGCGAGCAAGACGCCCTCGGGGTTTTCACAGGAGAGTCTTCTCGGCCTGCCGCTGCGTGATGCGCGCGATATGTTTGAGCGGGATT
Organism: Aestuariivirga sp.; assembly: GCA_043782835.1. Taxonomy (GTDB): domain Bacteria; phylum Pseudomonadota; class Alphaproteobacteria; order Rhizobiales; family Aestuariivirgaceae; genus Aestuariivirga. The sequence continues at coordinate 2,929 of JAYWAB010000006.1, read as the reverse complement.
ATATTGCCGCACAAATGTCACGTTTTGGCGGGAATATTTCGAAGACGGCGGTTTTCATCGGCATGGAGCGTTCTGCTTTACACCGCAAAATCAAAATGTTATCGCTATCGACCAAGGAGCAGGATGAAGAGCCGGAAGAGCCAGTTGGCATTCCTGATTGAATCGGATAGTCTGAACAACGTCCGGGCGGTAACAAAGATCGGCGAAAAGCATGGCACAAGAAAAACAACAAAACCTGCAAGACACGTTTCTGAATCACCTGCGCAAAACCAAAATTCCGGTGACGGTTTTTTTGGTGAATGGCGTGAAACTCCAAGGGATTATAACCTGGTTTGATAATTTCTCTATGTTGTTGCGCCGCGATGGTGTTTCGCAGCTGGTCTATAAGCACGCGATTTCAACTATTATGCCGGGCGGGCCGATCAGCTTGTTTGACGATGAAAATCGCGAATAGGTACAAACCATTGTTCCATTTGATTGAAGTGGCATGAGCGGCACAGGCCAGCCGGGCAGTGGCATTGACTTAAAGCGCGAAGGTCCCGAACTCACCCGGGCTATTGTACTGCACGTAGAGCGCAAGACCAACAAGGCCAAGACGGCTTTTGAACGCAATGCTGCGTCAAAGCTGGAAGAAGCCATGGGTCTGGCAGATGCGATTGATCTTGAAATTGAGTTGGCGCTGATCGTGCCCCTGGTGGCGCCAAAACCGGGCACATATCTCGGCACGGGCAAGGTCGCAGAGATCGCCGAAAAGGTACAAGAGGCAGAGGCTGAGTTGGTTGTGGTCAACGCGCAGCTCAGCCCCATCCAACAGCGCAACCTTGAAACGGCTTGGAAGTGCAAGGTTCTGGACCGCACGGGTTTGATCCTCGAAATCTTTGGTCGCCGCGCGGTCACGCGTGAAGGTTCGCTTCAGGTTGAGCTTGCGCATTTGCAATATCAACGTTCGCGTCTGGTGCGGTCTTGGACCCATCTGGAACGGCAGCGCGGCGGCTTTGGCTTTCTGGGCGGCCCCGGCGAAAGTCAACTCGAAGCGGACAGGCGGCTCATTCAAGAGCGTATCACCAAAATTGAAGGTGAGCTTGAAGGCGTGGTCAAGACGCGTGATTTTCACCGCAAGGGCAGGGGACGTGTGGCATATCCGATCATTGCTTTGGTGGGTTACACCAATGCCGGTAAATCAACGCTGTTTAACAAGCTGACCAATGCCAATGTTTTGGCCAAAGACTTGCTGTTTGCCACGCTCGATCCCACCATGCGCAACATCACGCTGCCCAGCGGGCGCAAGATCATCATGTCTGACACCGTTGGTTTTATCTCTGAACTGCCGACGACGTTGATTGCATCGTTCCGCGCCACGCTCGAAGAGGTGTTGGCAGCAGATGTTATTTTGCATGTGCGTGATATTGCGCATGAAGAGACTGAAGCCCAAGCACATGATGTCACCCATGTGCTGACGGAACTTGGGCTTTCGGAGGAACGGCGCGGGCAGATCATTGAAGTATGGAACAAGGCCGATCTTCTCGATGCGCCGCTTCGCGCTGGGTTGTTTGCAAAGGCTGAACGCCGGGCCGATGTCGCTTTGGTGTCATCGCTGACCGGTGAGGGGATTGACCACCTGCTTGATCTCATCGAGTTGCGTTTGGCACGTTCGAGCACGATTTATGAAATCACCTTTGGCGCGGCAGATGGTGGTGGTCTTGCCTGGGCGCATCAGCGTGGCGAAGTGATTGAGCGTAAGGTTCACAACGACGGCCGCACAACTTTGACCTTGCGGCTGGATGATGATGCGGCAGGGCAGGCCAAAGCCAAATATGGCAAGGCCGTCAAAGTGAAAAAGTGATGGCGCGTCTGGCCGCTTTCCTGCGCGCTGTGAACGTCGGTGGAACGGGCAAGTTGCCGATGACCGAATTAAAGGCCATGTGTGAAGAATTGGGTTTCAACAATGTTCAGACTTATATCGCCAGCGGCAATGTAGTCTTTGAAACGAAGCTCGATGCGAAAGCGGCGCGTGCGAAATTGTTGCCCCATTTGGAGAAACACCTCGGCAAGGCGGCCGAGATTTTCATCCGCGATGTCGCGGAATTGCAGGCCCTTGTCGATGAGAACCCATTTCCCGGCGCGGAAGGTGCGCGGCATATGGTGATCCTCTTGCAAGAGGGCGCGACGGCAGAAATGGTTTCGGCGGCGCGGTTCCAAACCAACGAGATGATCAAGCCCGGGAGCAGGGCGCTCCATGTGCATTATCCAACTGGCATGGGTGCATCGAAGCTTAAAATCCCCGGTGCCGAAAAAGGTACAGCACGCAACATGAACACGATCCGCAAGATGTTGGAGCTGGCAGTTGGTTGATGCCATGACCTTCGCAACGCCGGAAGACTTCGAGGCGTGGTTGCTGAAACATGGACTTACTACAACAGAAATATTGCTGCGCCTCGCCAAGAAGGGTGCACGCGAACCAACTTTGAACTATGCCCAAGCGCTTGACGTAGCACTTTGTCATGGCTGGATTGACGGCGTGAAAAGGCCCGACAGTGATGAGCATTTCATTCAACGTTTTACACCACGCAAAGCCACAAGCTCTTGGTCAAAAATCAACCGCGACAAGGCCGAAGTGCTAATCAAAGCGGGCAAGATGAGAGAAGGGGGCTTGGTCGCCATCGCGCAAGCCAAGGCTAATGGGAAGTGGGACAAGGCCTATGCGGGCTCTGCCTCCATTGCCGTGCCAGACGATCTGGCCGCAGCATTGAAACGCAACGCTGCTGCGAGTGCATTCTTCAAAAAACTCGACCGCCAAAACCGCTATGCCATTCTTTACCGCATTGGTGCCGTGAAGAAGGCTGAGACGCGGGCCCGCAAGATTGCGCAATTTGTCACGATGCTGGCGAAGGGCGAGAAGCTTTATCCTTGACGCTCCCCTAGTTTGGCT
>JAYWAB010000005.1:0-6811 GCA_043782835.1 Aestuariivirga sp. | reverse complement strand
AAGAGCGCGTCGCCCATTCGCCATAACGCGCATTATCCATGGCCCAAACATCAAAGCCTGGGGTAAAGCCGGCATCAAGAAGGTGATCAACGGGCCGTTTACGTTTACGCCAGATGGCAACCCGCTGGTTGGGCCTGTGCAGGGAGTCCCCAACTATTGGTTAGCTTGCGGCGTTCTCGCGGGCTTCAGCCAAGGTGGCGGCGTTGGCTTGGCGTTGTCGCAATGGATGGTGAATGGCGACCCAGGCTTTGATGTTTGGGCCATGGATAATGCGCGTTATGGCGAATGGGCGACGCGCTCTTACACCAATGAAAAAGTGCGCGAGACTTATGGGCGGCGCTTCTCGATTAAGTTCCCCAATGAAGAGTTGCCGGCTGCGCGCCCGCAACAGACAACTGCATTGTATGATATGATGATTTCGCAAGGCGCTGTGATGGGCGATAGCTGGGGCCTTGAAACGCCGCTGTGGTTTGCGCCCAAGGGGGTGGAGCCCAAAGATATTATATCGTTCCATCGCAGCAATGATTTTGAACATGTGAAGGCTGAGGTTTTGGGCACACGCAATAGCGTGGGTGTGACTGAGATTGCGAACTTTGCGAAATATGCGTTCAGCGGTTCAGGTGCGGAAAGCTTTCTCTCGCGCATGATGACCAACAAAATGCCCAAAGTGGGCCGTTTGATTTTGACGCCGATGCTGAATGAGAATGGTAAGCTGATTGGTGACTTTACCATCGCCAAAGCCAAGGATGAATTGTTCTATATGTGGGGATCAAGCCAGGCGCAGAAATATCATATGCGTTGGTTTGAACAACACCTGCCGAATGATGGCAGTGTACATATCGAGCGCTTTGACATGGGGCTTGTGGGCCTTTCCATTGCGGGGCCAAAGTCACGCGATGTGTTGGCCGCACTCTGTGATGAAGACGTGTCCAACGCTGCCTTTAAATTTATGGATCACCGCAGCTTTGATATTGCCAACTGCCCGGCGCTGATCAACCGCGTAACCTATACGGGCGATCTTGGTTATGAAATCTGGGTGGCGCCTGAATATCAACGCCGCCTCTATGATGCGATCACGAAAGCCGGCAAGGCGCATGGCATTATCAACTTCGGTATGCGCGCGCTTCTTGCCATGCGTTTGGAAAAGAATTTCCCCACATGGTACCGCGAGCTGCGCCCGATCTATGGCGCGTTTGAAGCCGGCTTGGACCGCTTTATTGATCTCACAAAAAATGATTTCATCGGCCTAGAGGCGGCACGGGCCGAAAAAGCATCTGGCGGAAAATTGCGCCGCGTTTCGATGGTGGTTGAGGCGGGCGACTGCGATGTATTGGGCGATGAACCGATCTGGCACCAGGGCAAGGTTGTTGGCTGGGTCACATCCGGCGGCTTTGCGCATTATCTGGGCAAGTCCATGGCGCAAGGTTATATCCCCAAGGAACTCGTCGGCGATGATGAATTCGAAATCGAAATCATCGGCGAGATGAAAAAAGCCAAGATCAATCATGAACCGCTGTTTGACCCGAGGGGAGAAAGGATGCGGGGGTAACGCTTTTAAAACGCCTTGAAGCGGCCGAACTTTCTGTGGTGATAGGCGAGCGTTGTCAGGCCTGATATGCTGGCCGCCAAGACGCGACCGACAAAAATTCGGTGTGTGCCGGCGTCGTGCCATTGGTCGAGCGCTGTTTCAAATGTGGCAGCGGCCTGTTCTAACACCGGTGAACCACCCTGCCCTTGGCGCCAAGTTCCGGCGCTGAAATCATAGGCGGTGCCAATTTCGGGATGGCCTGCAAAAATCCTGGCGAGCGGCACCTGCTGTTCGGAAAGCAAGCTTGCAGCAAAGAACTTGTGATGCATGATCGCCTCCACAATCGGGCTTTTGCGGTTGATGCAGGCGAGCAGCAAGGGCGGCTCTGCCGAGACCGACGTGAGCGCGCTGACAGTGAGGCCGAAGCGACCTTGCGTACCCCCTGTGGTCACGATCGACACGCCACTGGCGGCGGCGGCCATAGCTTCGACAAATTGGGCGGAAAGCGTTTTGGGTGATTGTTGCATGGCCCCCTATTGCGGGCAAAAGAAGTTCTGTCAAATCGCTGGCTATGACATAATGAATGCCGACGGAGATTCATCATGCGCCACGCCAAGCCTCAAGCCATTTTGTTGAAAGACTATCGCCCCACGCCTTTTCTGATTGAAAAAGTGGCACTGACATTTCGATTGGATCCCACTGAAACGCAAGTGAAAGCGGAAATTCGTTTCAAGCCAAACCCTGCGCACGTGGGCAAAAGCAAAACCTTGGCGCTGGACGGCGAGATGATCAAGCTCATCGGCCTGAAAATAAATGGCAAGCCACTTTCAAAACAAAACTACACACTTAGCGACACCGCGCTGGTTATCACGGAAATTCCCGATCGTGCATTTGATCTTCTGATCGAGACGACGTGCAATCCTTCGGCAAACACCGCGCTTTCTGGTCTCTATATGTCGAATGGGGTCTATTGCACACAATGCGAGGCGGAGGGCTTTCGTCGCATCACTTATTTCTATGATCGGCCAGACGTGATGGCGCGTTACCAGGTGCGCATTGAAGCGCCACGATCCGTTCCTGTTCTGCTCTCCAATGGCAATCCATCGGCGCGGGGCGCTGCCAACGGGTCGGATTATCATTTCGCGGAATGGACGGACCCACACCCCAAGCCTTGCTATTTGTTTGCTTTGGTGGCTGGCAATTTGGCCGTCGTGAAAGATCGCTTCACGACACTGACAGGCCGCGAAGTGGCGCTTGGCATCTATGTTGAGAAGGGCAAAGAAGATCGTTGTGGTTGGGCGATGCAATCGCTCAAAACTGCCATGCGCTGGGATGAGAAAGTGTTCAAGCGCGCTTATGATCTGGATGTGTTCAACATCGTGGCGGTTTCGGATTTCAACATGGGGGCGATGGAGAATAAAGGCCTCAATATTTTCAACGACAAATATATTCTGGCGCTGCCTGAGACAGCGACGGACACGGATTTTGAACTGATCGAAGCCATCATTGCGCATGAATATTTTCATAACTGGACGGGCAATCGCATTACCTGTCGTGATTGGTTTCAGCTGTGTTTGAAAGAGGGCCTCACGGTCTTTCGCGACCAGGAGTTTACCTCCGATCTGCGTTCGCGCGCTGTCAAACGTATTGATGATGTGCAGGACTTGCGCGCCCGGCAGTTTCCCGAAGACATGGGGCCATTGCAACACCCGGCGCGACCTTCGCGTTACATTGAGATCAATAATTTTTATACCTCGACCGTCTATGAAAAAGGCGCCGAGCTTTGCCGGATGATCAAAACCTTGATCGGCGACAAGGCCTTTGCCAAAGCGATGCAGCTTTATTTCAAGCGACATGATGGCGAGGCCGCCACCGTTGAAGATTTTGTGGCCTGCATGGCAGATGCTTCTGGGCGCGATCTTAAACAATTTTTCCGCTGGTACGAACAAGCGGGCACACCGTTTTTGAAGGTCAAAGAAAGTTATGATGCTAAGCGTAAGATCTATCGTCTGGGCCTCACGCAGAAGGTGAAGCGTCTGAAGGGCCAAGCGCTGAAAAGACCTCTACATATGCCCATTCGATTGGGTCTGATGGGGCCGGATGGTCAAGATATAAAATTGAAGTTGCGTGGTAAATCATTGGGGAAACTGCCCGTCATCGAATTGACCCGGGCCAGCCAGGAATTCGTCTTCGAGGGTGTGGGACAGAAGCCTATGCTTTCGCTCAATCGCGGGTTTTCGACGCCTGTCATTGTCCAACACAACATCAGCGCCAAGGGCTTGCTGTTTCAGATTGCCCATGACAGCGACAGCTTTAATCGCTGGGAGGCCGCGCAGGTTTTGGCGCAACGTTTGATCATTTCTGCTTATCACCAAAAGCAACAAAAGACTTGGGCGCAGGACGTTGCGAACTTCGCCGCCGCACTGGAAAAATGTTTGCTCGACACGCGGCTTGATCATGCGTTCAAAGCCAAGATGTTGGAGCTTCCTGATTTCGAAGAACTTTGCGCAGGGATGGTAAAGGAGATTGATAGCGAACGGTTGTTTCTGGCACGTGAAGCGCTGCGTCAAAACCTCGCAGAAGTTTTAGATCAGACATTGCAAAAGACTTTTGCGCAGACGCAGATTGAAGGCCCCTATCAGCCAGATGCGGCCAGTGCGGGCAAGCGCGCCTTGCACTTCGCGGCGCTGGCTCTTGCCACGGTGGGGACTGCGGCTTGGGTTGCCCCTGCGCTTCAAAATGATTTTGCCACAGCGGAGAATATGACCGTCGCCTATGGTGCCTTAAAGCTTGGCGCAAGATCTGACAAAAAAATATCTACGTCATTGTTGACGGCATTTTATCAAAAACATTCTACCGATCACTTGCTCGTTGATAAATGGTTTGCAGTGCAAGCGTTGATTCCTGATGCGGGCGCAGCTGCACGCGTGAAGCGACTGATGCAGCATGAAGCTTTTACTTTAAAAACGCCAAACCGAGTTTATGCGCTGGTTCGCAATTTCATCGGCGGTAATTTTCGCGGCTTCCATGTGGCCAGCGGCGCGGGTTATCAACTGGCAGCTGAGACGATCCTCGCCCTCGATACGATCAATCCGCAAGTCGCATCTAGGCTCGCCACAGGCTTTCGCAGTTGGCGGATGTTTGATGCGACGCGTCGGGCCAAAGCCCAGGCGGCATTACGAAAAATCGTGAAAACCAAAGGCCTGTCGCGCGACGTTTACGAGATCATATCGAGAACATTGGGGGCCTAAGTCCTTCGCCGTGACTCTTGGCAAATCAGACTGAGCTTTGTTAAAGCTAGTTCCAAGTTGCGTTGGCGTTTGGTGTGGGCATTTCGGCAGCTAAGCGCCAAATGGGTCGACGCCTGATTGAAACAGGGTTTCGGAATTGGCCAAGGCTCAGATTAAAGAATTATTCTTTCGCGATTCAACATTGCATCTGCCGTTGCTGGGTGGACGCAGGCTGAATGTGACTGAGCGTGCGATGCGCGTTTTGATCACGGGACTCACCGCGCTGTTTCTCGCGGTGCTGGCAGCAGCACTGCTTTCGCAGCTGTGGGTAAACCGCAACCAGAATTTGACTGAGGAAAGCCGCCTGACGTTGCTCAATGCCGAAAGAGCTGCACTGAATATCAAACTCCAATATTACGACCAGAAGGCGAAGGGTGGGTCGGCCCTTAAATTGAATCAAGCGTTGCTCGACACGGTTGTCCCCGCTGACGCCACGGCACATGATCGATTTTTTATTCTGCTGGATGGTGTGGGTCGCATTGTAGCGAGTGAACCTGTCCACGAGGGATGGGCAGGCCAGTCCATTGCCAACATCATGAGCCCGCAGTTTGTCATGCAAGCTGTGGTCAATGGCAATGATATGGCGGCGACAAAGCTGGCCACAGGCGAAGACGCGTTTATGGCATCGCGCGATTTGGGCGATATGCCCGGCAGCCTATTGGCCATGCAAAGACAGGTTGATGTTCTTTCGATCTGGCGCAGTGGCGTGATGAAACTCACCGCACTTTTTGCGGTCACTCTGCTGGTGCTGATGTTGCTCGCTGGCGCTTTTCATTGGCAAGCGGGCAAAGCTTTCGAGGCCGATGAGATGCTCGGCCATGCCACGGGGCGGCTTGACAAGGCGTTGGAAGGTGGTGAATGCGGCTTGTGGGATTGGAACCTGATGGGTGACAAGATCTTCTGGTCCAAATCCATGTATGATATTCTCGGCATGGTGCCCAAGGGTGAGTATCTCACCTTCAGAGAATTTGCCGCCCGGCTGCATCCAGAGGATGCCCGCGTTGATGAGCTGGTCGATCAGCTGTTGCGGGGCCAACGTAAGGAATTCGATCAAGAATTTCGTATGCGCCATGAAAAAGGTTTTTACATTTGGCTGCGGGCGCGTGCCGCCTTGGCCAAAGGCCGGGCGTCGGACGATCCGCATCTGGTGGGCATTGTGTTTGATATTTCGCGGCAGAAACGTTTGGATGCGATGAACCGCGCAGCAGAAATGCGCCTCAAGGATGCGGTTGAGAATATTTCAGAAGCCTTTGTGTTGTGGGATACAGAAAGCAAGCTGGTGCTCTGCAACTCCAAATATCAGCAATTCCATTCGCTGCCACCCGAAGTGTGCGAGCCCGGAACGCCTTATGCTATTGTGACGTCTGCCGCGAAAGAACCTGTGGTGCAGCAATTTGTGGCGGGTGAACGTGATGCTTCTTCGGGGGCGCGCTCCATGGAAGTGCAACTCTCTGATGGGCGCTGGTTGCAGATTAATGAAAGGCGCACCAAGGATGGTGGCTTTGTGTCGGTGGGCACGGACATCAGCGCGCTGAAACGCCAGGAAGGCCATCTGCTCGAGTCTGAGCGGAACTTGATGGTGACCGTGCGTGATCTTCAGAAAGAGCGTCAGCTGGCTGAAGAACAGTCGCAGCGTTTGGCTGAACTGGCCGACAAATATGCATCTGAAAAAACCCGTGCTGAGGCAGCCAATCGGTCTAAATCTGAATTCCTCGCCAATATGAGCCATGAGTTGCGAACGCCGCTCAATGCCGTCATCGGATTTTCGGAAATCATGTCGCAGCAGATTTTTGGGCCCCTAGGCTCGGCCAAATATACTGAATATGCCAGTGACATTCGCAAGAGCGGCCAGTTTCTGCTGGATGTGATCAATGACATTCTCGACATGTCAAAAATCGAAGCCGGTAAGATTGATCTTGAAGTTTCTGATGTTGAACTTTCGGGTGTGATTGATGAAGTTCTGCGGCTCGTCGGCTCGCGCGCCAATGAAAGC
>JAYWAB010000004.1:0-14876 GCA_043782835.1 Aestuariivirga sp. | reverse complement strand
CCAGATTGCCCGCTGCATCCACGAACAAATTTCCCTGATGCATATCCGCATGGAAGAAACCATCGCGGATCGCATGGCGCAGGAAGCTTTGGATCACCGGGCGGCTCTCGGAAGGTGACCGCCTGTTCCTCGCTGAAATTCTTTATGGCTTCATCACCCGCAACTATCGCCGCATCGCGCAGGTGCATTTTGATGCAGGCTATGTGCCCGATACCGAGGATGTTGAGACCTTCGCCCAAGCGCTGCGTGCCATTGGTGAGCCGATCATGGGCCTGCCCGCAGGCGAAATTTCCATGGCCCGATTGCTCACCCAGCTTTTTGACGTGACAGAACAATTCCACATGCAGGCCCAGCCGCAATTGCTGCTCTTGCAAAAAACCATGGTGGTCACCGAAGGTGTGGCCCGCACCCTCAATCCAAATCTCAACATCTGGAAAACAGGTGAGCCTGTGGTGAAATATTGGATTGAGCGCAAGCTGGGGCCCTTGGGCAAAGTCGAACAAGCCTTAGGCGGAGTGGGAACACTGGCAGGGCTAGCTTTGCGGGTGCCAAAATTGATGAATGACGCGCATCAGTTTCACCGGCAACTGGCGGCCTTTGTGGAAACGCAGAGCAAGCCTATCAATCCATGGCCCACAAGGCTCATGGCTGTCTGCGCCGTAGCGCTGGTTGCCATCGCAGTGCGTTTGGTGCTGAGATAGAGAAATGGAAAAGTTTCACGGAAAATCCATTCTCCTGATCATCGGCGGCGGCATTGCGGCTTACAAGTGCCTCGAATTGATCCGTCAGCTGAAAGCGCACAACATTGCCACGCGCGTGATCATGACCAAGGCGGCGGGGCAATTTGTCACTCAGCTCGGGGTGGCCAGCCTTTCAGGTGAGAAAGTCTATTCTGATCTCTTCAGCCTCACCGATGAAACCGAGATGGGTCACATCGAACTTTCGCGCTCTGCTGATCTTGTGGTCGTCGCCCCGGCCACGGCCGATCTCATGGCCAAGATGGCGCATGGCCTCGCGGGCGATCTCGCGTCCACCGCTCTGTTGGCCACGGACAAGCCCGTACTCATCGCCCCGGCGATGAATGTACGCATGTGGCATCACGCGGCCACACAAAGAAATCTTGCCACGTTGAAAGCCGACGGCATTCATCTGGTCGGCCCCAATGAGGGCGATATGGCCTGCGGCGAATTTGGCTTTGGCCGCATGGCAGAGCCTGCCGAGATTGTCGGTGCGATTGAAGCGCTGCTGGGGCCGCAGTTCAAACCGATGCAGGGGAGGCGCGTGCTCATCACTGCGGGACCGACCCGCGAGCCGATTGATCCCGTGCGCTACATCTCCAATCACTCTTCTGGCAGGCAAGGCTATGCGCTGGCCCGGCAGGCCGCAAAAATGGGCGCGGAGGTGACGCTTGTGTCCGGCCCCGTCGCTTTGCCCGCGCCGATGGGCGTAACTCTGGTGCAAATTGAAACCGCCGATCAAATGCTGACCGCCTGCGAAAATGAGAAAAACTTTGATCTCATCATCTGCGCTGCCGCCGTGGCTGATTGGAAAATCGCCAACGCTGCGCCGCAGAAATTGAAGAAGAATGACAAGGCCGAAGCGCCGTCACTCAGCTTTGTGGCCAATCCCGATATTCTCAAAACCCTCAGCAACGTGAAAAAGAACCGTGCCAAGCTTGTTGTTGGCTTTGCGGCAGAAACTGAAAACGTCATCGCGAACGCCGAGTCGAAGCTCAAAAGCAAAGGCTGTGATTTGATCATCGCGAATGATGTGTCCGAGGGCGTCTTCGGCACCAACAAGAATGCTGTTCATGTGATCAGCGCTAAAGGCGTCGAGAGCTGGCCGCAGCTTTCCAAAGATGAAGTGGCGCGTCGCATTCTCGAAACCTGCGCCGGGCTGTTGAAATGATTGAAGTCAAAATCCTGCGCTTGGCCAATGGGCAGGGAATGGACCTACCGTCCTATGCAACGACAGGCGCAGCAGGACTGGATTTGCGGGCCGCAGAGGCCATCACCTTAAAACCCGGCGCAAGATTCCTCATGCCCACAGGCATCGCTATTTCCCTGCCCATGAACACTGAGGCCCAAGTGCGCCCGCGATCAGGTCTCGCCGTCAAACACGGTGTCACAGTGCTCAATGCGCCAGGCACCATTGATTGTGATTATCGCGGTGAGATCAAAGTGCCTCTGATCAATCATGGGGCAGAAGATTTTGTCATCGCACGGGGAGACCGCATCGCGCAGATGATTATAGCGCCTGTGCAGCAAGCCCAATTGTTTGAAGTTTCGACATTAGACGAGACCGCGCGCGGAGCAGGTGGCTTCGGCTCTTCGGGGAGAAACTGATGACACTTTCATCCGATGAAATTGAACGTTATGCCCGCCACATCGTATTGCCCGAAGTCGGTGGCCCCGGTCAAAACAAGTTGAAAAAGGCGCGTGTGCTGGTAATCGGTGCAGGTGGACTTGGCGCACCTGTGTTGCAATATCTCGCCGCAGCAGGCGTTGGTACGCTGGGCGTCATAGACCACGACGTGGTGTCGCTTTCCAATCTTCAGCGCCAGATTATTCACACAACGCACTTTGTAGGTAAACTCAAGGTGGACAGTGCCGAGCATTTCATCGAAGCACTTAACCCTCATGTTCATGTCGAGAAATTCGTCACCCGCATCACAGCAGAGAACGCGTTGGAAATCGTCTCGCGCTTTGATGTGGTGGCTGATTGTTGCGACAATTTTAACACGCGCTTCCTCGTCGCAGACGCCTGCTACTTCGCTAAGAAACCGCTGGTCTCCGCTGCGGTCGGTCAATTTGACGGGCAGATTTCAACCTTCAAACCTTATCTCAAGGGTGCGGACGGAAATCCCCTCCCCACCTATCGCTGCTTTATCGGCGACCTGCCGGAGCCTGGCATGTTCCCCGCTTGTGAAGTGGCGGGAATCCTGGGCGCATTGCCCGGAATTCTCGGCTCGATGCAGGCCATGGAAGTGATTAAAGAACTACTCGAGATTGGCGAAAGCTTGGCGGGGCGAATTCTGATGTATGACGCATTGTTCTCACGCTTCTTCGAAACAACACTAGCGTGGAATCCGGATAATCCGCTGAGCGGTACACATCCCTCAATCCACAGCATCATCGCTGCCAACTATCGTAAGTAGTCCTAACTTCACATGAGTGAACAGTGAAATACACTTGGCAACTTAGTAACCATTCGGTTATTAAGGGTCATGAACTCTTATGATTATATCATCTGTGGCGGTGGCCCGGCGGGATGCGTGCTCGCCAATCGATTGAGCGAAGATGAGGGCTGCCAGGTGCTTTTGCTTGAAGCAGGCGGGCGTGATTGGAATCCGCTGTTTCACATGCCCGCAGGCTTTGCCAAGATGACCAAGGGTGTAGCCTCCTGGGGTTGGAACACAGTGCGGCAAAAACACATGAAGGACCGTGTGTTGCGTTATACCCAAGCCAAGGTGATCGGCGGCGGTTCCACCATCAATGCCCAGCTTTATACGCGCGGCAATGCCGAGGACTACAACGCCTGGGGTCGCGATCAGAATTGTGGCGGCTGGGATTATTTGAGCGTGCTGCCCTATTTCAAGCGTGCTGAAGATAATCAGCATTTGCAAGATGACTATCATTCTTACGGCGGGCCCTTGGGTGTCTCGCGCCCCACTGCCACATTGCCAATTTGTGATGCCTATCTCCGCGCCGGGCAGGAGTTGAGTATTCCATACAATCCCGATTTTAATGGTCGCACTCAAGCTGGCGTGGGTTTTTATCAACTCACTCAAAAACACAAACGCCGTTCGTCGGCCTCGACGGGCTATCTCTGGCCAATTCGTGCCCGCCAGAACCTGACGATCAGCTACAATGCCCGTGCCACTGCACTGCACGTTACGGGGAACCGCGTGACCGGGGTGAAAGCCATTGTCGCTGGCCGTGAAGAAAACTTTACGGCGAACAAGGAAGTTCTGGTTACATCGGGCGCGATTGGTTCGCCCAAGCTACTGCTGCAATCTGGCGTTGGTCCAGAAGACCATTTGAAAAGCACGGGTGTGAAGGTGCGGCACCATCTCCCTGGCGTCGGCCAAAACCTGCAGGACCATCTCGATCTTTTCGTCATCTGCGAATGCACGGGCGATCACAGTTATGACAACGTCGCAAAGCTGCACCGCACGCTCTGGGCGGGCCTGCAATATGGGCTGTTTCGCACGGGGCCCGTGGCCTCAAGTCTCTTTGAAACGGGCGGCTTTTGGTATGCCGATGAAAAGGCCCGTTCGCCGGACATACAATTTCATTTTGGTCTCGGCTCTGGCATTGAGGCAGGCGTTGCTCGCCTAAAAAATGCTGGCGTCACCTTGAACTCGGCCTATCTGCGCCCGCGCTCGCGAGGCCAAGTGGCACTTGCTTCGGCCAATCCTGATGATGCGCCTTTGATTGATCCAAATTATTTCTCTGATCCGCAGGATATAAAAATGTCTCTGCAGGGCCTTCGCATTGCACGCGAGATTATGCAGCAAAAAGCGCTGAAGCCCTATATTATGGCCGAGCGCTTGCCCGGGCCGGACAAAATGAGCGACGATGATCTCTTTGAATATGCCTGCGCCAATGCCAAGACAGATCATCACCCTGTGGGCACCTGCAAAATGGGAACGGATGAGATGGCTGTGGTCACGCCAGACCTAAAAGTTTATGGCCTCGAAGGCCTGCGTGTGTGTGACTCGTCCATCATGCCACTGCTGCCCTCCTGCAACACCAATGGGCCCACGATTATGATCGCCGAGAAAGCCTCCGATCTCATTCGCGGCCTGCAAGCATTACCGCCAGCAAAAATCGCGATTGCCGATCAACACATGCCTGCGCGAGCTCCGCAGTGAAAATCAAAACAAAATCCCAAGCGCTGGCCAATCCCCGCGAATTCCTCGCCGAACTGTTTCACGTCGCCATCGCTGCAAGCGCGCCGAAGGAAGGCATGAAAGCCCATCTTCCGCCAGTACCCAAGGGCCGCACCATTGTGGTGGGTGCGGGCAAAGCCGCAGGCGAAATGGCAGAGGCGCTGGAAGAATTATGGCCCCACCCGATGGAAGGGGCCGTCGTCTCGCGTCATGGGTCCAAAGCCAGCTTAAAGCGCCTGAATTTTCTCACGGCGGCCCATCCGGTGCCGGATGAAGAGGGTCTCAAAGCCGCAGACACGCTGTTGAATTTAGTGAGAGATTTGACAGAGGACGATCTCGTCATCGCGCTTGTTTCCGGTGGCGGTTCAGCGCTCTTGCCTGCGCCTGCTGAGGGCTTGACGCTGGCAGATGAAATTGAACTGAACCAGATCCTCCTCGCATCAGGTGCGCCCATCGTGGCGATGAATACGATCCGCAAACAATTTTCCCGCATCAAAGGCGGCAGGCTGGCGCTGGCCGCAAGCCCAGCGCGCGTGGTAACCTTTGTCGTGTCGGATATTCCGGGAGACGTGCTCTCGCTGGTCGCCAGTGGCCCCACTATTCCTGATGAAACAACAAGGCAAGATGCGCTCGCTGTCATTGTCAAACACAAGATCGCGTTGCCTAACAAACTGATCCAGTTTTTGGCAAATGACAACCAAGCACCCTTGGCGTCGCATTCCACTTTTGCTCAAAACGAAATCCATCTCGTCGCTTCAGCCACAAAATCTCTCGCCACCGCAGCAAGCGCTGCTGAAGCGATTGGTATCCCCGTGCATATTTTGTCTGACGCGATTGAAGGTGAATCGAGCGATGTGGCCCAAGCTCAAGCCACTCTCGCTCTCTCAATCAAGAACAGCGCCACCCCCTTCGCACCACCCTGCCTGATCCTATCAGGCGGCGAAACCACCGTCACCATCGGCACAGATGGCGCGGGTAAAGGCGGACGCAATGGGGAGTTCGCGTTGAGCTTCGCGACGGCAATCGCCGGCACCAGCGGCATTCACCTTCTGGCTGCCGATACGGACGGCATTGACGGCAGCGAAAACAACGCGGGCGGCTTTGTCGATGGTCACAGCATCGACGCGATCAAATCCAAAGGCGGCGATCCCAATTTACTTTTGAACAGTCACGACAGTTGGACGGCGTTAAGCCTCGCGCAAAGTCTCTTCGTCACGGGCCACACGGGAACCAACGTCAACGACTTCAGAGCCATTTTAATTGTTTAACGTCAAAATTATTGCAGGTTGAGACCCACGCTGGCCACTTGGCCATTGGCGTCAATCACGGTGACGTTTGAATAGCCAGCGGATTGGGCGTTGATATCAATGTCCTTGGTTCGAAATTGGCCTTCAGTTGGCGCGCCATTGATCAAAACACGGTAGGGTGCAGCGCCGCCTTCCAGCTTCATGACAACCGGGCGATATATGCCGACATTTTCAACCACACGAACCAGCGTAGCGCCTTCAGGTGGAAACATGATTTGCAGTGGGTGTTGCGTGGCCGCTTCAGGTGGTGTCGTGGAACCAAAATGCTTCAGCGTTGCAGGCATGTTAGCCATCACCCCACGCGGCGGCCCTAGCTTGGTGGCGATTGATTTCAAAGTGGCGAAGACATTGAACAATAGCGGCGCTGCGGCTTTGCGGCCTGTGAGTTCCGCCACCGCCGTACCGTCAGCGCGCCCAACCCACACGCCAACCACATAATTACTGTCAAAACCCATGGCCCATGCATCGCGGTATCCATAAGACGTTCCGGTCTTGTAAGAAATTGCCAATGGAGCGACACCATCTGGTCGTGCTGTGCCAGCGAGAATATCCGCGACATACCAACTGGCATTGGCACCGAAAAGTTGCGGCGTTGCGGTGGCCTCGCGTTGATGGGTAAAAGCGTGATCATGCAGCGTGAAGGGAACGCCACCGCGTGGGAACACTGAATAGAGAGTCACTAAATCTTCAAGCGTGAGGCCAGCCCCACCGAGAGCCACCGCCAGCGTGGGGCTGGTGTTGCGCGGCAACTTCAGGGTGACACCAGCCTCGCGAAAACTCGATGCGAGGCGCAAGGGGCCAACAGCATCGAGCAGCTGTACGGCAGGGAGATTAAGTGAAAGCTGTAACGCTTGGCGCAGGCTCACAGTACCCCGAAAGCCCTGATTGAAATTCTTCGGTTGATAGCCGCGGAAATTTTCAGCGCGATCTTCAATCTGTGTTTCAGGAAGTGCGATGCCATTCTCAAACGCCAGGGCATAGATGAATGGTTTGAGAGTTGAGCCGGGCGAACGCACTGCACGGGTCATATCCACCCAGCCTTTGCTTTGCTGGTCAAACGGCTTGGCCGAACCAGCGCGTGCCATCACTTCGCCCGTGTGAACATCCGCAACCAGAACCGCCATCGATAAAGTCGGACCAAGATTTTTGGCGGCAGCGCGCATGAGGCGTTCAACATCGCGCTGTTTTTGTCCATCGATTGTCAGTTGCGCCGTGTCATGATGCTGCGCTGCATTTGTGGCATGGGCGGCGAGTGCTGGTAAATCGATCCGCAAGTTTGGCAGCGGTTCTGCACGGGCAAGAACGGCATCTTCAGGTGCGATCACGCCAGCGCGTTCCATCCGCGCGATGACACGGTTGCGCGCCGCCAAAACACGGGCTGGAAATTTATCCGGCCTGCGCGCTTCTGGCGATTGTGGCAGGGCAACCAGCAATGCAGCCTCGGCCACAGTGAGTTTCTGAGGCTCTTTTCCAAACCAAGAAAGCGATGCAGCGCGAATGCCTTCAAGATTTCCACCATAAGGCGCCAGGGTGAAATAATATTGTAAGATCTCGTCTTTGGAAAAGCGCCGTTCAAGCTGCACGGCGCGGGCCATTTGCATGAGCTTGGCTTTGACGGATCGATCTTGTCGGGGCTCCAAAAGCCGCGCCACTTGCATTGTCAGCGTTGAACCGCCTGAAACAATATGGCCCGTGGTGGCAAGTTGCTTGACGGCCCGCAGGCTTGCAATGGGATCGATTCCTAAATGGTGGTAAAACCGCTTGTCCTCATAAGCAATGATCATCCGTTGCAACAATGGATCAACATCGGCAAGTTTCACTGCCAAACGCCAGCGCCCGCCGTCGACAGAATAAGGCCGCAGCAATTCACCATTGCGGCCAAGGACAGTGGGCGAGAGAGCGAGCTTCGTAGGATCAGGCGGTGGAAACATATGATCGGCAATGCCAAGGCAGGCGACCAGCACGGCTGGCGCTGCCAGCAGCCACTTCAACCTCGCGCGGACGATACTGCCTATCATTTGACCTCGAGCGTACCACTCTCAGTTTTGGCATTCAGATAAGGCCGATACATATCTTCCACCAGGGCAGGTGGCAGAACGAAACTGCCGGGCGTTACAGCCCGAACCACATAGGCAAAATGCATTTCAGACGTATTATCCTTCTCGCGGGTCACGGCTGCTGAAAACCGATCATCGCGGAATTCGAGATGTGCTTCCGTTGTGTCCTCTGGCAACCATTTGAGCGCATCGAGACTGGCCGAAGACACCAAGCTTGGATTATCAATCTCAAGCCCGGAAGGCAGCAGATCCGTCATCATCACTTTTGAAGGCCATGCGTTGGTCTGTTTGACTTTGAGCGTTACGACCAAACGATCATTTTGTTTGGTCTTGCTGAGATCAGCCTTGCTGCCATCAAAATTGAAATAGCTGCGCTCGATTGTGAAGCCATTGGTCAGGGCAGGTTCGGGCTTGGTGGGAACGCCTGTCGTTGAAACCACAGCTTCAATAGGTCGATCAGAATGATTGGTGATGTGGATGGTTTTACGAAGATCAGCGAGTTTGAAGGCTTGAACATAATCGCCTTCAAAACTCTTGTTGCCGATTGAAATCTTTGGCGCATCAGCAGCCGTTTGAAGCGCATGGGCCGCAAGCAACATCCAAGCGTTCTCTTGCGTCGATGTCCAGCGCGCCCCCGCTTGCAAACGCGTGACAGCTGCAGTCAATTTTGGAATGAGCGGCGAGGAAGGATCGCTTTCCACGGTCAATGTCAAAAGTGCAGCGGCATCGCGCAAGTTGGAACCATAATCAAGGCGGAGCCAATCTTCATCTGAGCGCTTCTTTAAAGCTTGATAAGCCGCGTCCAAACTTGCTGTGGCGCGGGGTTTATCACCATAAAATGCCAACGCAGCACCCAACTGGGCCTTGGCCATGGGCGAAGGGAAGCTTTCCAACTTGGTTTCTGCAAAATAACGCAAGTCGCCGATAGAGGCTTTCTTGTTGCGAGCCAAAACATAAAGCGCATAGGCAATGTCGGCGGGCTTTTCATCAATGTTCTGCGTCAGTCCCGCCACGTTTTGCAAATTGGCTAAAGCCAGTTCAAAAGCTTTTTGCGGAACGTCATAGTTCTTCTCTTTGGCCCGTGTTAGAAAATCAGAAACATAGGCATCAAGCCACAGATCGCCTGACGAACTTGAATCCCACAATCCAAATGAACCATTCGAACTTTGGTTGGCCAGCACGCGGTAAATGGCATCCTGGACGCGGTCTTTGATCGACTTGTCACCCTCCAGCCCAGCGTGGGCGGCGACCTCTTCAAAATAGATGAGCGGCAGCGCGCGGCTGCTGGTCTGCTCGGCGCAGCCATAGGGATAGCGATCCAACATCTGCAATATGCCCGGCACATCGAGTGCGCCTGACCGTGTGATCGAGACAGACAGAGCGCCCGTGCCGCCAATCTTATTGGCCAGCAAGTCGGATGTAAGGTCAAAAGACTGGTCGGGGGCGAGGTTGATAACCTGTCTTTGTGTGATGGGTGGCTCACCCACCCGCACCAGAATGGCCAAGTGGCGTTTAATTTCAAGGCCCGAGGCATGGGTGAGAGAGACATCAATCGTCTGCAATCCGGCTTCAGTGGCTTTCAGCGCAAAATTCGTAGCAACACGTTTGCCATGTGAGAGTTTTAGGTTTGACTGAGCTTCGTTCATCACCAGGCCTGCGGAGGTTAAGACAGATAACCTATAATCACCTTCGGGTCCGTCTGTGTTGTCAATGTCAAAGCGGATGCGCGTCTGATCTCCGGGAGCCAAAATCTTCGGCATACCTTCAGAGATCACAACAGGCTCGCGCACAATGACATCAGTCGCAGCATTGCCGACAGCAGATTTGCTCCACGCTACTGCCATCAAACGCAGCGTTCCGTTGAATTGAGGAACATCAAAGGTCACGTCTGCTTTGCCGTTAGCATCAGTCTTCACAATTCCGGAATAGAGCGAAACAACTTCACTAACCGTCGGCAGCGGGCCGCCGTTGCCCGCAGGCACATCGGCTTCACCACCACCGGAGCGAATCTCGCCAGTCTTGCCCAAGCCACCATTGATCAACTGCCCGTAAATATCTCGCAGCTCCACGGCGAGATGGCGCTGACCATAGAACCAATCGGCGCTGTCCGGTGGTTTATAACCCGTCACATTGAGCACGCCGACATCAACCGCAGCCAAAGTCAGCATCGCCTCTTCGCCGGGCTTCACACCTTGCAAGGTCACAGGCACGGTGAGCTTGCCATTGGGCACCATCTGCTTTGGCGGGTCGAGCTTCACAGCGATCGTCCGATCAGATTCGTCTTTCTCCACAGGCATAATCCCAATGGCGCGGCCCGGCATCTTCGCATCACCGTCGGCGGGCTTGAACAAAGTGGCCGTCACATAAGTGCCCGGCCCCCAAGCCTCACTCACTCTGAAGGCGATTTCGCCGCCAGTGGCGGGAATATCCGCCGCCTTGGATTCAATCAGTGTCTGGCCCACGATATTGACCAATGCAAGACCCGCAAAGCGCGGATTGATTTTAACGACGGCCGTGTCACCAATTTTATATTTGGCCTTATCCAAAGCGATTTGCAGAATATCTGGCGTATCGGCAGAAACACGCGGCACATAACCGCCAGCATAAAAATCATAGCTTCCTGCTGGCCCTTTCGGGTCATCAGATTCAACCAGCACACGGTAATGGCCCCAGCCCAGCTTGCCATCGATATGCCCGGCCTTGGTGACATCTGCGGACATTTTCCCATTGCTGACACGATCGGTATATTCGGTGGATTCGCTGTGCCAACGGCCATCTTTTTGATACCATTGGAATTCATCGCGCACCTGCAGCAACTGCCAGGACAAGGGCCCTGAGGCTACGCGTAATTTGTGGCCGTCAATTGCAATCACATCAAATTGCGCCAGCGCACCATCGGCAATGTCGTCGGATGCGGGCTTGATGCCGATCATCGCACTATTGATTTCCGCAGGTAATGTAAGTTGCCGTTCAATGGCGCGGCCGCTGCCCTCCACCACCCGAATATTCAAAGTGGCGTCCATAGGCTGGCTGGTGGCGGGTATATCAGTCGGTTGGATGGATAAGTTGGCTTTGCCGTCTGCATCCGTTTTGCCAAGATCTTTAAATTCAGTGCGGCCCGAAGTTACAATTTTTTCCTCAAGGCCAAAGCGATAGCCCGGATAGGCCTCAATGTTGCGCGTGGGCTTGAGTGTGAGATCGCCCTCGATATTTAAATCAGAAGCCGGTGCACCATAAAGAAAGCGCGCATCAACTTTTGCTTCTGTCATGCCGCTCAGCGATACGGCCTTCGCCGCACTGGTTAGATCAAATTCAATGCGATCTGGAATGAAATCGTCAACGCGAAACTGCACGGATTGCACAGCGCTTTGCTTTGGGTCCGTATGCGCCGCCACCGTCCACATACCGCGCATGGCAGTGGATTTCAGGGGAATGTCCAGTGAATAACCACCTTGGCCTTTATCATTCACGCTATAGCGCTGATATTCCACGCCATCAGGGCGCGAAACGATCAGCGTCAACGGCAAGCCCGTGATCGCGTTCGCCTTATCATCCCGCGCAATCGCGGTGAGATGCACGGTGTGGCCTGGGCGATAAATATCGCGTTCGGGATACATGAAAATGTCAATCGGGCCGGGCGCCGTTCTGCCGCCCACACCACGGTCTGAAAAATCATAGGCCGCATGGTTGATGTCAATAAAACCAAAATCACCTTTGCCATCAGAAACGGTAATAAGGCCGGGCGCGTTGCCGCCCTTGCCGCGCATCAAACCACCTCCAAACGTCGCCAACCCCTGCTCATTGGTTTTAGCTTTGCCCAAAATGGCATTGTTATGCGCAATGAGTTCAACATCCACATTGGCCACAGGCCTCGCGGTATTCAAAGACCGCACGAAGACAGAAAGGCCGCTTTCATTTGAGAGTGTCGTGAGGCCAAGATCAGACACTAGAAGCCATTGCGTGGCAGCGCTCTCTTCCTCATCACTGCTCGGGTGGGCGCTGGCGGGTGCTGCCGACATCACGTAAACTCCGGGCGCGCGATCTTTCAGCACGTCGTCGAGCGGAAAGCTGGTGGTAACTTCCTCGTTGCCTTTAATCTCGGCCTGCAACGTGCCCGACCAGATTTTCGTACCGGTATTTTCCCCGATGCGACGGGCGTTGTAACTCGAAATCTGCGAGAGGAACTGGCTCTCCTTGATGAAAGCCTCAAGGCCGCGTTCAGGTATATGATAGACGCCAACATTAATCTCTGGCGCGTTGATCGATACGATCGGCACACCGTGCCGACCCGCGCTGGGCAAAACATATTTGGCCCCCGTAAAGCGCACGGTCGGGCTGCGATCACGGATGAATACCGAAAGTGTCACAGGCTTTAGAGTATTTTCACCAATTTCGGCGGGCAAGCCATCGCGAATAGTCAAATCGGTCCGCTCACCGCGTTTAAAGCCATCAACACACAGTTCTGTGCCAGTGGCGCGCACGGCTGCCGGAGCAGCGCCCGCAACCGTGACAAATGGCGCAAAATCAATACGGCCTTGTTTCAGGGGTTCAGAAAAATTGACACAGACCTGTGGGTCTGCTGCATCGGCGTTCACTTTGTAATCAAGAACGCGAAATCCATATTTGAGCTTGGCATCTTCAAATGCGGCGTTGAGTGCCGGCGAAGGATAGCTTGCCGCCGCCAATCGGTAACTATCGATCGCTGCCCGGGTTTGACCGTTGCGCACCAAAGCATTGGCCAGCAGTGCCAAGCCTTCGGCTTTTTGCACCGCACTTGTCGCATGTTCGAAGGCAGCATAAGCAGAATTGAGCGCGCCCATATTCAATTTCGAAGTCGCATTTTGTGATGATTGCGGCACAGAATTGATGGCCAAAGCCAGATTGCGCCACGCCTCAAAACTGTCATCGCCAAGCGTAATCAACGCCTTGAGCTGATCCGCAACACCTTGAAAATTCAATACTGCTGTCTTGGCCTGGATGTCTTGGCGGATGGCGGCCACATCCTTGTTTTCCGGCGGGTTCGCTTTTTTTAAGTCCGCTTCAAATTTATGCGCCTCGCTGACAACAGACGGATCAATAAATTTCAATTCGGGCTGTAAAAGTTTCGCCAAGGTCTGTGTTTCGGGTGAAGTGGTGCCCCCCACCGCCATGTTGAAGGGCATCACCACATCCGTTCCAGATTTTAGGAAACACCAATTGGCATTGGTGTTGAAAGTAAACGCCTTGCACTTTTTGTCAGTGCTGCACAGGGCCTGGCAATTGCCGAGATCAGTGTTTTTTACTGTGCGAAAGTCATTACCAGCGTAATCGGCACCTGGCATCAGAGTGATGGGATCAGCAAAAACAGCTTGAGATGCGAGCCAGAAAAGCACAAGGCTCAGAACAAATTTTAAAAGGCGATTTTGCATCCCATCCATCCCCGATCATAGCTTTCCGAGAGCCTAGACTGTAAAAAATGACTGTGCAACAAATGGCAAAAATAAAGCAGAAAAAGTCTTGGTAAGACGCTCAAAAGAAAAATTGGTGTCGTGGCCGCAATGAAACCTGCGCCGTTTTCTAATATCTGATGGGCAAATGCAATAAATCACGTGCCTGCTGCCATGTTGCCACAGGGCGTTTATATTTCTCGCAAATTGAAACGGCGCGCTTCACCAGCGCCGCGTTTGATGGCGCAAGATTATGCTTGTCGAAACGCACATTGTCTTCCATCCCGGTGCGAGTGTGGCCGCCTTTGGCAATGGACCATTCATTGATAGTGAGTTGGGCAGGGCCTATGCCTGCGGCACACCACTGAGCATCAGGCGCGAGGCGCTTCAGAGTCTCAATATAAAAATCGAAGATCGGTTCATCAGCAGGCATGGCATTTTTCACACCCATGACGAATTGCACATAAAGCGGGCTTTTCAGGCGGCCATCTTTCTGCATCGCTGCGGCTTGAACAATATGCGAAAGATCAAAGCATTCGATCTCAGGCTTGATCTCATAATGCCGCATTTCTGCCGCCAGCCAATCCACCAGATCGGGTGGGTTTTCGTAGACGCGCGTAGGGAAATTGTTAGACCCGACCGAAAGCGATGCCATGTCCGGCTTTAATGGCAACATTCTTCCGCGTATCTTTCCGGCACCCGACCTGCCGCCGGTTGAAAGCTGGATGACCATGCCGGGGCAGCGCATCTCAATGCCCTCCTTCAAACGCGCAAAGCGTTCAGGATCAGAGGTTGGTTTGCCCTCATCATCGCGCACGTGGCAGTGCACGATGGAGGCACCTGCTTCAAAACTTTCCTGCGTACTTTCAATTTGCTCAGCAATCGTAATCGGCACGCCCGGGTTGTTCTCTTTGGTGGGAAGAGAGCCAGTGATGGCCACGCAAATGATACAGGGGTCTTTCATTTTGCCTTTGCCAAAACAAAATTCCATTCCACCTCGCGGAAGGGGTTGGGCATGCCGAGGGCATCGGCGCGCGCCGCATTATTTGTATGTTTAAAATCAGCAATCAAGCTTTGCTTCACACCAAACACAGCATCCTCCTTCAACCATGGGCAATCCGGCGTGAAAATATGTGTTACCAGCGTTTCATAGCCGGGGGCAGAAACGATGAAATGCAGATGCGCGGGGCGG
>JAYWAB010000003.1:0-19140 GCA_043782835.1 Aestuariivirga sp. | reverse complement strand
GATCAACACCACGTCAGGTGGGCCCGGTGGAGCGACAGACACTGTTTCCAGCTTTATTTTCCGTGAATACAAAGATCGCTCCAACGTCGGCTATGGCACCATGGTGGCCGAAGTCTATTTGGTGCTGATCATCATCTTCGTCAGTCTGCTGCTGAAACTATCCAACAGGATCATGCAAAGGCAAGGTGCCTGATGTCTTCGAATGTAAAAAAAGTCCTGATCTACGCTGCCCTCGCGCTGTGGACAGTGATCGCCCTGTTTCCCATCTTCTGGACCTTCTCGACCACTTTCAAAGTGGCCAAGGATGTGCAAACAGGCCAGATCATTCCGTGGTTGCAGTTTACTCCTAATTGGCTCGGTCTGCGCGCTATCGGCCTTTCGCCAGACACGCTCTTCACAGATTCAACACCTCGTGAAGAATTCATCAAGCGCTTCTGGAACTCCATTCAGGCGTCGTTGGGCGGAGCCGGACTGGCTCTGGTTGTTGGTTCCATGGCGGCTTATGGTCTCAGCCGCTTCCAATACAAATGGATGATCTGGCGCAATAAGGACATCTCCTTTTTCTTCCTGTCACAGCTCATCCTGCCGCCCGTGGTTTTGGCTATGCCGTTTCTGGTTCTCTACAAGGAACTGGCATTGCTTGACTCCATGTTCGGTCTCATTTTGATATACGCTTTGATGGTTCTGCCCATCGTTATCTGGATCATGCGTGATCAGTTCGACAATATTCCCAATGAGCTGGAACAGGCAGCTTTGGTTGATGGGTGTTCGTCATGGGGCGCATTTCTGAAAATCATTTTGCCGATCGCCCTGCCCGGCATGGTGGCGGCTTTCATCCTTGCTGTGATCCTGTGCTGGAACGAATATTTCTTTGCAGCATTGCTCACCAGCACCCATGCAAAAACTCTGCCCGTGATGGTAGCCAGCCAGACGGGATCTCAGGGCATCAGTTGGTGGAGCATGGCTGCAGTGTCATCAGCTGCGATTTTGCCCCTGATCGTCATTGGCATTTTCTTGGAGCGTTTCATTGTCAAAGGCCTTACGGCGGGGGCCGTGAAATAGGCCGATCCGAAACAGCGCAACTGCAGTTATCATTTTTGTCATTTGTTCGCTCCTCTTGAATTGAATGGACGGAATCGTAGACACGATGGACAGCTGGCGAATTCTCCCAATGAACTCCAAGGCCATTATTAACGAGGTTATGCAGACCAAATGTTTGATTTTCTTGTTTTGACGTGACCCTTTCGGCATCGGTACTCTTTTGCTTTGTCATCGGAGTGTGGAGCGGGCCGACGCAGCTATTGGCGCACTTCATTGACTAGCGTTACAGATATAAAAATGTTGCCATTTGGCAGATTTTGGTATATATGCTGCCATATTGAGGAGTTCATATATGACAGCCCTATTGCAAGTTGATACTGCTCCACTTGAGTTCCAGCCCAGACCAATCACCGACGCTGAGGCGGCGGCGATGTTCCGTGCGGTGGTTGCGATGTTTGCCAAATGGGACATTACCGATGACCAGGCCGCGACTCTGTTAGACGTGCCTGTTCGGTCGTATCGCCGCTGGAAGGCAGGAGAACAAGGCCGCATTGACAGGGATGGAAAAGCAAGGCTTTCAAACCTCATGGGTATTCACAAGGCACTGCGTTACATGTTCCGTGAGCCTGATCGCTGCTATCGCTGGATCAAGGCTTCTAATGACGCGTTTCGTGGCGCTTCGGCTTTAGATCTTATGCTGGGCGGTGAGCTTACTGATTTGATGCGTGTACGGCGCTATCTTGACGCGGAGCGCGGTGGCTGGTGATCGACCCGGCTTCCCTGCCTCTTTCAACGATCAAATGGGAAGGTGCAGTGCGGATCATTCGCAGCATCTATCCGCCAATTGATCTGTTTGAAGATATTGCCGATCCAGCAGATTGGCCGTTACTCATATCGGCGGAGCAAAAGACCAACCCGCGGCTCATGGAGAATATCGGCAACCTAGAACTTGTTCCTGTAAGTCGCCGCGTTGGTGGTCAAGGTGCGAGTTATCTTATGGCGCCTTTTTGTCATGTGAGCCCAGATCGCAAAAGCAGATTCAGTGATGGCAGCTTTGGCGTTTTCTATGCGGGAAATGTTTTTGAAGTCGCGTTGCTGGAAACCATTTATCATCACGAGCGCTTCATGGCGCGGACGCGCGAAGCCCCCGGCTGGACGTCGCAGTTCAGGGAAATTCGAATGGACATCGAGGCGCGGCTGCATGATCTGCGTGAGTCTGATGCCGATCATGTGCAGGCGCTTGATCCGGATAGCCACTCAATCAGTCAGGTGCTCGCTGCGCAATTGCGAGCCGCAGGATCGGATGGTCTCGTCTATCCAAGCGCGCGCAATAAAGGTGGCGAATGCGTTGGATTGTTTTATCCTGATCTTGCAACAAACGCCGTTCAAGTCCGCCACCTCGACTATCATTGGGATGGCTCCAGAGTCGATTTTTACCGTGATCTAGGCAGTGGGCAGGTTTTTAGAATTGTCCCTGACCAAGGGGCCTAAATCCAATCCCACGTCAGCACCAATTGGACAAAATGTATGATTTGAACAATGGAGGATTTCTGGCTCTTCGGAATCGCATCGAGAACGAAGATACGATAGAAACCTACAACATAATTGGCTCAACCGAATCGGTTGTGAAAGACATCAGGCTGGCCACACGGAAGCCGTATTCAGTTGAAGAAAAGATCGAGATCGATCTTAATGGCCTGCAGGGCAAATGCTGTATTGTCAAACTCTGCCGAGGTTAGGTTTGCGAGTGGGCAAATCCGAGGTCTGATCACTTCTTCCTCAGTGGCTACCTCTGATTGCTAGAAACGGCTCAACCAGAACATGGCTGGCCACAGAACGTCCCGCGATGCGGCTCAGCAATCGCTCTCCTGCTAAGGTGCCGAGGCGTTTGCCGGATTGGTCAATGCTCGAAAGGTTGACGGCAGCAAGTTCAGCCACACTGGAATTGTCATAGCCAATCACAGCGAGGTCCTCTGGAATGCGCAGCTTCATGCGGTTGGCTGTATCAATCACATGCACAGCGTCAAGGTCTGACCAGCAAAACAGAGCGCCGGGCCTGCCCCGTTGCTGCAAATATTTTTGGATTGCAGCTGGTCGAAGCTTGGCTTCCCAGGGCAAGTGCATCGTTTTAGCTTTGTTGCCAAGGCCAGCTTTTTTCATGGCATTCCTGAACCCAATTTCGCGCTGCGTTTCCACGTTGGTGCCCATCGGGTCGTCCAGTTCAACCCCCAACATGGCGATATCGGTTATGCCGCGATCTAACAACGCACGCACGGCGATTGCGGCACCTTCTTGGTCGTCACTATTCACGGTATCAAATGTTGTGGCAGTGGGTTCGTGGTGGCCGATGACCACCATGGGAACCTGCCGCGCAAATTTGGCCAGCTGGCCGCCGTGCAGCTGCGGTGCAACCAAAATGAGGCCATCCATTTTTTGGGCCATCATTGATTCCAGAAGACTAGATTCAAGCCGCGAGTTGGATTGGCCGACGCCGAGCAAAGTTTGATAATTCGCGTCAGCTAAAACTTCATTCACGCCATCGATCACTTGTGGCAAAAACGGGTTGGCGATTTCCACGAGTAACATGCCAATTGTAAAAGTCTGCCCGCGCATGCCGCGCGCTGCCACACTGGGTCGATAACCCAAGCGCTCAATCGATTCCAAAACCTTTTTGCGCAAGGCATCTGAAACGCCATAGGCATTGCGCATGACCTTGGAGACCGCTGCGACAGAAACACCAGCATCGGCTGCCACCGTCTTAATCGTGAGGCGGGCGATTGGCTTTATTTGTTTGCTCATCCAGATCACTTAGCACAGGTCTTTAAATTTCACTTGCGCAAGAAACGCAAATAGTGTTTTCTTGTAGAACGATATACACAAAGATAGTCCGCGATCAATAAGCGGCATCTGGGAGGTTCGTTTGGTTTTAGCCCGCAAAGTAAAGTGGCAGGCGCAGATGATTGCGCCAGTGGCTGATCGTGGCCAGGGCACGCCCGCGACTTTCGTGTCAAAAGTTTTTTCACTGGCTCATGTTGCGCCGGACACACAGCTTCACATTTCCGCGCAAGGGCTTTATCGCTGTTTCATCAACGGCGAACGCGTCGGCCAAGATCTGCTGACGCCGGGCTGGACCTGTTATGACAACCGAATTGCCTATCAGAGCTATGACATTGCCAAGCATCTGAAGGTGGGTGACAACAGAATTGTCATCTGGCTTGGGGATGGCTGGTGGCGTTCGCAAATGATGTGGGCGCAGAGCCCGATTTATAATTGCTGGGGCGACCGCGTGGGCACCATTGCACAGATTGAAACAGGCAAAGTTTTATTGCTCGGCACAGATGAAACATGGGCCAGCGGCGTGTTGCCCATTACCAAGTCTGGTATCTACTATGGCGAAGATTATGACGCACGTGACGAAGACTCCAAGGAGATCGGCGGCGTTGAGGCTTTGGTTTTTAAGACCAAGTTATTGGTGCCGCATGAAACCCATCCGGTGCGTGAACTGCCATTTATTGCTGCCAAAGAAACCTGGGCCGAAACTGATGGCCGCCTGGTTTATGACTTTGGCCAGAACGCGGGTGGCTATGTGCGCTTTACTGTGGAAGGCGAACGCGGTGCCACAGTCACCGTCGAACATTCCGAAATTTTGGGACCGCAAAAGCAATTCGACAATCGTAACTATCGCAGCGCCCGTGCGCAGGTAGTTTACACACTCAAAGGCGGCGGGCATGAAACTTACGCACCCACTTTCTCATTCATGGGTTTTCGCTATGCGCGCGTGACAATCACCGGCAAGGCCAAGATCATCACCATCCATTCCGTTCCGATCTCTTCTTTGCCGGACATGGCTGGCGGATTCACGTGCGGTGTTCCCGAAGTCAACCGCCTGGTGATGAACACCGTTTGGTCGCAGCGTTCTAACTTCATTGAAGTGCCCACAGATTGTCCACAGCGTGATGAGCGTTTGGGTTGGACGGGGGATGCGCAAGTGTTCGCAGGCACGGCTTGCTGGCTGGCCGATGCGGAGAGTTTCTTCAAGAAATATCTACGCGATGTGATGGTCGATCAGCGCAAAGATGGCGCAGTGCCGCACTTCTCGCCTGACCCCACGCGGCTTCACCCCATTGGTGGGCGCGGCGATTGGGCGGGATCTACAGGTTGGGGCGATGCCATCACCGTCATTCCGTGGCAGCTTTATCTGCACTATGGCGACAAAAGTGTTCTGGAAGAATGTTTCCCCGCCATGCTCAAATGGCTGGATTATTTGTGGAATATTTCTGACGGCCCGGTCATCAAGCCGCCTGCCATATGGGGCAGTAAGGGCTTTACCTTTGGTGATTGGATACAGCCCGTCGGCGATAACCGCAAGCCACGCCCGACCATCGCTGATGATTGTGCCGCAACGCTTTATCATGCGATTTCCACAGGCCTCGCCGCACGCATTGCCAAGATTATTGGCAACAAAAAAGAAGCTACACGCCTCACCAAACGCCATGGCGAAATCAAGCGCGCATTTGAAAAGGAATATTTCAGCGCCACGGGCCGGCTCGCGCATAATGATCAAACGTCTTATGCGCTGGCTTTTCTCTATGATCTCGTGCCCGCAAAATATTCTGCGGCGGCCAAAGTCTATTTCCGCAAAGTGATCGAAGATGCGGATGGTTTGATCGGCACGGGTTTTATTGGAACGCCCGCTTTGCTCCCCGCTTTGACCAAACTTGGCTTTGATGATTTGGCCGAAAAGCTTTTCCTCAATCGCAAAGTGCCGGGCTGGCTTTATCAAGTTGAGCGCGGTGCCACGACAATTTGGGAACGCTGGGACGCGTTGGCACCCGATGGCACGATTTATGATCCCGATATGAACAGCTACAATCATTATGCCTATGGCGCTGTGTGTCAGTGGTTGTTTGAGAACATCGCAGGCCTGGCACCTTCGGCCACCAAGCCCGGTTTTGATGTGGTGGAAATTGCGCCACAGTTCTCGGCCCAGCTTTCGCCCGTCTCGGCCTGGCATCAATGTCGCCATGGCCGCATCCAAGCTGACTGGACACTGAAGAACAATCGCGCTGTTTACAAACTTGAACTGCCAGACGGCAGTGTGGGGCTTTTGAAGCCGCAGACGAAATTTCACGTCACCCATGTAGACGGGCGCAAGACCAAGCTGACCTCAGCGGGCTTGCGTCTCCAGTCAGGGCGGCATGAAATAATTTTTGACGTGAAACAAGAAACAAAATCCAAAGGGAGGAAGAAACGATGACAAAGCTACTCACTCGATTGCTGATGACAGGAGCCGCTGCATTGGCGCTTGCTGGCACTTCATTTGCGGCAACGAAACTCACTGTGCTGACTGACAACAATGCAGATACGATTAAAGCTTTTGATGCTCTAACCAAAGCCTATACAGCCGCGCATCCCGATGTGACATTCGATGTCGAAACCCGCGCTGGCGGGGCCGAAGGCGACAACATCATCAAGACCCGCCTTGCCACTGGCGAAATGGCCGATGTGTTCGAATATAATTCTGGTTCGCTGTTTCAAGCTTTGAAGCCTGACAAGAACCTGGCTGACTTGGGCGACCTGACATCACAAGCTGGCGTTCTCGATAGCTTCAAATCAGTTGTGACCAGCACTGATGGCAAAGTGCGCGGCGTGCCGTTCGGCGCGGCCATGGGCGGCGGCATTTATTACAACAAGAAAATCTATGCTGACTTGGGTTTGAAAATTCCAAAGACTTGGGCTGAATTCATCGCCAATTGCGAAAAAATCAAAGCCGCTGGCAAAGTGGCTGTGGCGCAAACTTATAAAGACACATGGTCCAGCCAGCTCTTTGTTCTGGCAGACTACTATAATGTACAAACTGCCAACCCAACTTTCGCGGCTGACTATACGGGCAACAAAGCCAAATATGCTAACACACCTGCCGCAGCAAAAGGTTTTGAACATCTCGCGGAAGTGTTCAAAGCTGGTTATCTCAACAAAGATTTTGGTGCTGCCACTTTCAGCGAAGGCATGAAAATGGTGGCAACAGGTGGTGCCGCGCATTATCCCATGCTCACCTTCGGCATTGGCGACGTGAAGCAGAACGAGCCTGCCAATTTGAACGATATTGGCTTCTTTGCTCAACCCGGTGATGATGCTGCCAAGAATGGGCTCACCGTATGGATGCCCGCAGGCATTTATATTCCGACGTCAACGAAAAATCTTGATGCCGCAAAAGATTTTGTCAACTTCATTGCATCAACTGATGGCTGCAAAGCGATGATTGCTGCTAATGGTGCAACAGGCCCCTATTTAATCAAGGGCTGCACCTTGCCGCAGGATGTGCCCGCATCGGTGGCCGACATGTTGCCCTATTTCCAAGATGGCGGTCACACGGCCCCGGCGCTTGAGTTCTTGTCACCTGTCAAAGGCCCGGCTTTGGAGCAGATTACCGTTGAAGTAGGCTCTGGCATTCGCCCAGCCGCTGATGCAGCAGCACTCTATGATAAAGACGTTGCCAAGCAAGCCAAGCAGCTTGGTTTGCCGAACTGGTAAGAAATGCGTGGCCTCCATTTTACAAAGAGAATGGAGGTCTTCGTTTGCCATCACCAAATTCTATTCGTCATTTCCGCGAAGGCGAGAAACCAGCTAAGATGCAAATGTGCGCGTTTAAAGCTGGATCCCCGGCTCCTCGGGAATGACGATTGTGGGTTATAGTTCAAACATGAAACAGCCCTCAGCATATCCTTATTGGTTTATCGCACCAGCGGCTGTGGTTTACATCGTGTTGTTTCTCATCCCGACTGCTGCATCGTTTTATTTCTGCTTCACGCGCTGGGATCTTTACACCGCTGATTTCATCGGCCTTGATAATTTCAGCCAGTTCTTCTCGGAACCCGGTTTGGTCAATGGCCTGTTGCACACACTGGTATATGCGCTGATTACAGCGGGCCTCAAAAGCATCTTGGGCCTTATGCTCGCAGTGTTTTTAACCAGTGGAATTTTTGGCCAAGGCTTCTTGCGAAATGTGATGTTTTTTCCAACACTGGTTTCAACGGTGGGGGTTGGAATTACATTTTCATCACTGATGCACCCCACCAAGGGGTTGTTCAACGTGGCGCTGGCTGCAATCGGCATTGATGGGCCGGGCTGGTTGGTTGATCCGACGTTGGCCATTTTCTCAGTGGCTGCAGTTGATGTGTGGAAAGGTGTTGGCCTTGCAACGCTCATATATATCGCGGGCCTCGCCGCGATCAGCCCCACCTATTATGAAGCCGCCCGCGTTGATGGGGCCACGCCATGGCAATGTTTTTGGAAAATTACTGTGCCTCTGGTGCGCCCAGCAACAGTGACGGTCATCACGCTCTCGCTCATCTACGGAATGCGTTCATTTGATTTGATCTGGTCCATGACACGCGGCGGGCCCGGCTTTTCTTCAGATGTTCTCGCCAGCGTTATCTATAAACAGTATCAAGCTGGGTTCTATGGATTGGCGACAGCAGGCAATGTGATGTTGTTTCTACTCATTCTTATCATCATTCTGCCTTTGACCTATTGGTTCAACAAGCGCGAGATCGAGCTATGAAGCGCCACCACTATGTTTCAGGCATCGTCGGGCTGATCGCAGCGTTTTTCATTTTCATTTTGCCATTTCTCTTCGTGGCACAAATGGCGGCCAAGTCAGCCCCTGAGGCGTCAACGCTCAGCTTTTCTTGGCCTAGCGAATGGCACCTGTTGCAAAATTTCGTCGACGTCATTCAGGCGCGCGATTATGTTTTGCTCACCGCCTATTTCAACTCGACGATCATTACGATTGGTGCTGTGACTTTGCTGGTCATATTTGGTGCCATGGTCGGCTATGTTCTGCAGCGCCGCCCTTCTGGTTGGAACAGCGTGATCTATTTCTTCGTGCTCGCAGGCTTCATGATTCCGCCCGCCATCGTTCCCACAATATGGGTTCTGCATCTGCTTGGACTATTCAAATCACTTTACGGCATGATCTTGATTCAAACGGCCTATGGCCTGTCATTCTCGGTTTTGCTCTATCGCTCGTTCATTGCGTCAATCCCGCGTGAGCTGGATGAAGCAGCCATTGTCGATGGTGCCAAACCTTGGCAGATATTTTTCAAAATTATTTTACCGCTCTTGAGGCCCGTCACAATCACCAACATCGTTGTGCAATCCATCGGCATCTTCAACGATTTCACCAACCCGCTCTATTATCTACCGGGCAAGCAGAATGTTACGGTGCAGCTCACGCTCTACAATTTCCAAAGCCAGTTTCTGACACAGTTCAACCTGCTGTTCATGAACATCTTGCTCATAACGATTCCACCGTTTCTGGTTTTCATATTCTTTAATAAACAAATCGTTGCAGGAATGACGGCGGGCGCGGTCAAGGGCTGAAGGTTTGCGCTGGGCATATCGGCAGTTGATCTTTGCCAGAGAGGTGGCTTGCAGACGGGAACTTTGCATCGGTTATCCCCGCACCATGTGCGGGGATCACTTGTGTGTGTGGCGAATTATGCCGCTGCGACGGCGCGTGCGGTTAACACCCCAATCAGATGGGCACGGTATTCGGCTGTGGCATGCATGTCCGAGAGGAGGCCCTTTGACGAAGCCTTCACGCCAGAAATCGCCTTGGCCGAAAAGTCTTTCGACAGGGCCGCTTCCAAAACTGAAGCGCGGAAGACGCAAGGGGCAGCTCCGGTCACACCCACACGGGCGTCGCCCTTGGCATTTTGGCTGATGAACACGCCCACCATGGCATAGCGCGAGGCCGGATTGGGGAACTTCTGATGCGAAGCCTTTTTCGGGATTGGGAAGTGGATGGCGGTGATGATCTCATCCTTCTTCAGGGCCGTTTCAAACATTCCGGTGAAGAATTTATCAGCATCGATTTTGCGCTTGTTGGTTTCGATCGTGGCGCC
Organism: Aestuariivirga sp.; assembly: GCA_043782835.1. Taxonomy (GTDB): domain Bacteria; phylum Pseudomonadota; class Alphaproteobacteria; order Rhizobiales; family Aestuariivirgaceae; genus Aestuariivirga. The sequence goes on along the minus strand of JAYWAB010000003.1, from coordinate 9,190 downwards.
GAGGCCGAGGCAGGCTGATGGGTAATCAGCCGCCGGGTCATTGTTGGCGATGGAGCCGCCAATTGTGCCCTTGTGGCGCACGTGAACGCCGCCGATTTTGCCAGCCATCTGCGCCAAAGCTGGAATGGCCTTCTTGATGCCAGCAGACGTGGCAACCTCTTGGTGGGTTGTGCCTGCCTTGATCGAGACGGCGGTCTTCGAGACCTTGATGCCGCCGAAGTTCTTGATCGCTGAAAGATCAATCACATCCTTGGGGGCAGCCAAGCCCTGTTTCATCGTCGGCAGCAACGTATGCCCGCCCCCGAGATATTTTCCGTCCTTCGATTTCTTCATCATTGCGGCCGCAGCCGCAACTGTTGCCGGGCGGTGATAATTAAAGTTTTCCATTTCGTCCCTCCCTTATTCTGCGGCTTTTTTCATGCCTTGCATCGCCGTCCACACCGTCAACGGCGTGGCTGGCATGGCAAGGTCACGAACGCCGATGGCATTGGTGATGGCATTGATGACGGCGGGTGTTGCGGCAATTGCCCCTGCTTCACCGCAACCCTTCAATCCCAACGGATTGCTGAGTGCCGGTGTGTTGGTGAACCCCAGTTTGAAGTTGGCAATATCTGGCATAACGCGCGCGCGCGGCATGGCATAATCCATGTAAGACCCCGTGAGCAATTGGCCCGAGTCATCATCATAGACACAGCCTTCTGTCAGTGCCTGGCCGATGCCTTGGGCAACACCACCGTGAACCTGGCCTTCGACGATCATCGGATTGATCAATGTGCCAAAATCATCAACAGCAGTATAGCCAACGATGTCGGTGTGGCCCGTTTCAGCATCAACTTCAACCTCGCAGATATGAACACCTGCCGGGAAAACGAAATTGGTGGGGTCGAAGAATGCAGTTTCCTTCAAACCGGGCTCGATCTCCTGTGGATTGAAATGGTGGGGCACATAGGCCGCAAAGGCAATCTCACCAAAGGTTTTTTTCTTATCAGTGCCTTTGACAGTGAAGTTGCCCTCGTTGAAGACAACGTCATCGACTGATGCTTCCATTAATGCAGCGGCAATGCGCTTGCCCTTGGCTTCTATCTTGTCCAGCGCCTTGACGATTGCGGTGATCCCCACTGCCGCAGAGCGCGAACCATAGGTGCCCATGCCGAACTGCACCTTGTCGGTATCGCCATGGACAACCGAGACGTTTTTGAAATCCACCCCCAGTCGCTCTGAAACCACTTGTGCAAATGAGGTCTCATGGCCTTGGCCGTGGCTATGTGATCCGGTGAGGACTTCAACTGTGCCTGCTGGGTTGACGCGGATTTCAGCTGACTCCCAGAAACCGACTGCAGAGCCCAACTGCCCCACAATATTGGAAGGTGCCAGACCGCAAGCTTCAATATAAGCCGAGAAACCCACGCCGCGCAGTTTACCGTGCTTGGCACTTTCAGCCTTGCGGGCAGCAAAGCCCTTATAGTCATGCATCGCCAGTGCCTTATCCAACGAGGCGACATAATCCCCGTTGTCATAAGCCACAAACACTGGCGTTTGATGCGGGAAAGACTTGACCATGTTCTTGCGGCGGAATTCAGCCGGGTCCATTTTCAATTCACGCGCCGCAGTTTCAACGATGCGCTCAATCAAGTAAGACGCCTCGGGGCGACCCGCGCCACGATAAGCATCCGTTGGCGTCGTATTGGTATAAACCCCGTCGACATGCAAAAAGATGTTGGGGATTGCATATTGGCCGGACAGAAGAGGCGCATAAAGCACTGTCGGGATTAGCGGGCCAAAGCTTGAGAGATAACTGCCCATGGCGGCAGTGGTTCTGACCCGCAAGCCCGTAATTATGCCATTCCCGTCGGTTGCCAGTTCGGCGGTGGTCACATGATCGCGGCCATGGGCATCAGATTGGAAGGCTTCAGTGCGCTCCGACGTCCATTTCACCGGGCGGCCCACTTTGCGTGCTGCCCAAGTGCACACCACTTCTTCGCCATAAATTGGAATCTTTGAACCAAAGCCGCCACCCATATCCGGCGAGATGACGCGGATTTTGTTTTCCGGTGCTAAGCCATGGAATGCGGAGAGCACTAAGCGCAGCACATGCGGATTCTGGCTGTTGCAGTAAACTGTAAAATGATCTGACGCGGCGTCGTACATGGCATTGGCGCAGCGCACTTCCATGGCATTGGGCACAACCCGCGTGTTGATAATCTCCATCTTGGTGATGTGGTGTGCGTTCTTAATGGCATCGTTGGTTTCGGCTTCATTGCCCAGAGCCCAATCGAACACGTGATTGTCTGGGGCCACATCATGGATTGTGACGCCGGATTTGATGGCCTTGGCTGTATTCACCACGTGGGGCAAGATTTCAAAGTCCACCTTAACGGCGGCGGCGGCAAGTTTGGCCTGATTTTTTGTTTCAGCAATCACCACGGCAAACTGGTCACCGACATAACGCACTTTACCCTGTGCGAGAATGGGATGAACACCACCGCGCATTGGTCTGCCGTCTCGGAAATTAATTGTCCAAGCGCAAGCCAAGTTACCGATCTTATCCTTGGCAACATCATCGCCAGTGAGAATGGCCAAAACGCCCGGCATCTTTGCAGCTTTGGCGGTGTTGATGGATTTGATTTTCGCATGGGCATGGGGCGAACGGAGAAAATAGGCGTGCGCCTGACCGGGAAAGGTTACGTCGTCTGTGTAGCGACCCTTGCCTTGGATGAAGCGATCATCTTCTTTGCGGCGGACAGATGCGCCAATGCCTGTTGCTGAAGTGCTCATTCTGGCCTCCTTACATATTCGCTGCGCCGGCCTGCACGGCCTTGACGATATTATGATAGCCGGTGCAGCGGCAGATGTTCCCTGAAAGCTCACGGCGGATGACATCTTCCGAGAGGTTCTTGCCATTGCGTTTGACAATATCAATCGCCGCCATGATCATGCCCGGTGTGCAATAGCCGCATTGCAGCCCGTGGTGTTCCTTAAAGGCCGCCTGCATCGGATGAAGATCAGTGCCTTTGGCCAAGCCTTCAACGGTTGTAATATCCGCACCATCGCAAGATGCCGCCAGCGTCGTGCAGCTTTTCACGGCTTTGCCATTCACATGCACCACGCAAGCGCCACACTGGCTGGTATCACAGCCTACGTGCGTTCCTGTCAGGCCCCTGTGTTCACGGATGAACTCAACAAGCAGCGTGCGGCCTTCAACTTCACCGCTGACGGCTTTCCCGTTCAGCTTCATTTTAATTGCTGGCATTTCTATCCTCCCTTAGTGGCAACGGAGAGTCTCCGCTCTCTAAAAAAAGGATGATCACTCCAGATTGCAAGTCCGTCAAGGGCTGAGAGGTGCAAGATGCCAAAATGTGCGTTACAAATCATTCGTTATATCCCATTGGAAATAACGATGACGCCTTGGCTTGCCCAAAGCGAATTCAATTCTGCCAATCCGAAGACAGACTTGAACTGTTTTAGAACTTTCCGATGGCGTTGATGAACACGCCTTGTTCGTCGACGTTGATCTTGCTCAGATCATCTGAGAAGTGTCCGAAGTTATAGCCCACGCCGATTTTGAAGTTGTCGCCAAATTGGCGGTAGATTGCTGCAAGAACGCCGGTTTGGACCGTGCTTGAACCCGGCGTGAATAAAACGCGGGCCTCAGCAAGTGCATCCCAATTCTTGACCACGTGAAAGTCCACACGCGCGATGGCGAGGTGCGCCGAGCTGTAGTCCCAAGACGAACCGGGTGCACGATCTAAGGTTTGACCAATGCGGAAACCATATTTGCCACCGATGGTGATAATCTTGGTGAGATCATAACTCACATCCGCCGAGAGGATGTGACTGATCTGTGATGGGCCATTTAAAGTACCGCCCACACTCACCTGATCGGCTCCCGGTAGATCATAAACATAGGTATATTTGAACAGCGCATTGAAACGGTCGTTATTGATCGGGCGATAGGCAGAGCCAATCCATCCTTGGATATATCGGCCACTGCGCGTTGTGTCGCTTGCATCCGCAATCACTGCATCAAGATTTGTGGAAAGTCGCCAGTTGTCTGATGTTTTCATACTGGCCCCGGTCTGGAGCAGATAGGAATTCATGTCGCGGGTGTGATCATCGGAATTTTCAAAACGCGCTTCAAGCTTTGTATGGGCCGACATATAGTCTGCATCATGATAGGCCATCGTTCCCGAAACAGCTTTGCGATCAAAGTCGCTGTTTTTCAGCAGCGTCGTGTTGTTGATCGTATCGTCCCAGATGTGACCAATTTCAAAGCCCAAGCCATAGGTCCATAAATCATCGGGCGTGTATTTCACGCCATAGGTTTGCGTGAGTGAACGACGTTGGCCAAAAAGATCGGTGTTGTCTTCGGCAAAAACCGAAAGTCGCTTGCTGTAGGCGTGGTTTGCGCCAGCCACAAATGTGCCCATGTCCTGGCCGGAAAGCGCATAAGGATAGATGCCGGAGAAGGAACGATCGGGATCGAGCGCATAGCCAAAATAATAATGATCATCAACTGTGGGTTTATAGTCCAGTTTCGCGGCGCCGCCAAAACCGGTGCTGCCTATGGAAGCTTCGGTTGTCAGGCCGAGTTTTTCGGTGAGAAGGGTTCCTGCCCCAACTCCTACGCGGTCATTTTGCGTGCGGGTTCCAGTACGTTCAACAGAAGTTTGCCCGAAAAGATAGGCAAAGCTATTTTCATTGAAGGCATATTTGATGCGTGCGCCCAGATCGGTTCTGGACCCCGTATCGATCCAGCTTGTCTGTTGTTTGTAAGTATGGCTCACGCCCGGTGTGATGGTCCAATTCTTGCCCAGCCCAATCTCGGTTTGAGCGTTCAGTGAGAGACCACTGCGCCCGTCGTCAGACTCGTGATGGGTGAAAGAGATTTCCGCATTGCTGCGCTCGCCATAGTTCACCTTGCCACTGGCGCCCATATTGGTTTCCGTCGCAGTCACTTGTTTTCCAAGCGACGAGAAGCCTGCTTCAGTGTGATCGTAGAAACCGTCAACATCGCCTTTTACAATATCGCTCGTCAATTCATCCACACCGATGTGGCCATGTAGGCGCAACGCATTGGCTGTCAAATTGGCTGAGCCTGCTGTTGGTGTATTTGAAATCGTTAAGCCGCCGTCAGTGGAAGATGAGACGCCAAAGCCCGGGCCGTGTGACTGCGCCACTTCAGCTTCCAGATAGGTCCGTTCAGATTTGCGGAATTGAACATCGGCCCCATAGAGCTGCTGGTCGGCAGCGCCAGTTTTTTCGCTTTCGCCCGTGAGGCCGACGCGCACATGATCACCAAGCCACTGCTGGGCGCGACCGCCAAAGCTGTAGCCATCCACCTGCCCTGTCGCTGGCGTATATTCATAAGACGAGACGAGATAGTTGTCGTAATTGCCCAGGGCACCCTGGCTGATGACACCTCCGCTCGAAGATGTTGAGCTTAACGGTGCTTTCAGCAAAATCATGCCCTGAAGATAATTGATGTCATAATCCTTTGCATTGGTGAGCGTGGTGCGACTGATCACATTGCCTGTAGTGCGATCGCGGGTTTCGATTGAGACGGTTTCGGACCCAATGGTCAGATCCTGATGGGTGAGGAAATAGGCAGAACCACCAGTGCCGCGCATCACGTCATGTTGCGGCAAAGTTCCGGGTTGAGCTGCATAGAGCGAAGCTTGTGTGCGGCGTTCGCCAAAGGGCGTCGCAGTGTCAGATTTATAGACAGCACTTGCGCCATAAAGTGCGCGTTCGTTGCGCAGCAACTCGGTGCCTTTGATCTCGGTTTTGAAGGTGCCCCATTGCACGTGGCTGTCGCCCTTGGCCAAGCGCACAAAAAATTTGCCGCGTGTGGGCGCATCGTTGACAGTTGACGAGTCATCGCCATAGACGGGATAGTAGGCGTTCGGATCAATGCGACTGAGGAACTGTTTGGGATCTTTGGCATCAAAGCCCGTGAACAGGTTTTCAATCCGGCCTTCGCCTGTATCGGCGGCGGCGGTCAACAGATATTGCCCCTTCATTTTGCCTTTGAGATAGAAGGCCAACCTGCCCTTGGTGTAGACTTGATTAAACTCACCCGGCAGAACCTGCTGCACTTGGTCTGAACCAATGTTGTAGCCCACCGTTGCATCAGCTTGGCCGACATAGAACCAATCATTCTCGGGGATATTGATGGCGCGGCTGAACTTGAAGCCCTTGCCATGCTTTTTGTCGCTGCCCACCGCAACGTTGACCGTCTGATCACCCGGCGGCAGGATGCGTTGGACCACAAAGGCATTGTCTTTGTCGACGGGGATGACTTCACCCAAGGCAAACACTGTGTGATGCGGCGGCACATTGCGGCCATAGACAGTGACAGCACCGCCATAGACAGGAATGTTGCGGAAGGCTGTTCGATCATCGCCATAGCCGGGGGCGACGGCTTCTCGATTGGTTTGATGGGGTTGAATGACAGCTTCGGCGCGCGTCAAAGGCAAAGGTCTGGTTTCGTCAAAGCGATTTTCTGCATCGGTGACGCGCAGCACATAAGAGAGTTCCGGCGGAGAATGCGCGGGCATCGCCCAGCTTCCAGCGCCTTGTCTTGTGACAGGCACAACAGCAATCGGCTTTGAGCGACCTTCTTCGCCTGCTTCGAAAATCAGAACTTCGGCATGGGCGATCCAGGCGGGATAGTTGGTTGAAGCCAAGAAGTTGATCGCTTCACCCGTCTTATAGGTCTGGCGGATCGGAAAGGTTGAAACATTGAGAACAGGTTTTACATCCAAACCATCGAATTTGACTTGAATGTCCACTGCTTCCAGTGCGAGATCGGTCTTGCGCTGGATGTCTTTTGGAACTTTCGTTCCTGCCACATGTTCGCCATCAACACTGATAGAAAACAGTGGTGCGCGGCTTTGCGGAACGAATGTGGTTTCGGTATTTTCACCGAGGGGAACGTTTTCAGCAGTCGCATCATCCAAACGCTTGCCATTAATTTTAGCGCCGCAATCTTGTTGGTTGAAGCAGGCCTGATCATTGGCAAATGTTTTCTCAACGCCGACGAGAGAGATCGTCAGAAGGCTTGAACCGAGGAGTGCGAGGTTGGCAAATTTCATAATCATTTTGAAGGCACTCCTTCAACGCCGACAACACGAGTTTCAATGGGCAGCTTGTAGCGATCTCCGTCTTGCTTCCACATTTTGGCGATCAGGTTTTGGACGGCGTTCAAACGCTGCGACGCGAGAACATCGCTTTCACCATTGAGATAATAGGTGAGACGGAGCGTCGAAGGTTCGGTGTCCAGTGTCTTGATAAGTGTGCGGACCTGTGCCTGCCAATTTGGCAGCAGGCTTGTTGTCGATCCAGCAAAGACCAGCGCGTTGAGATCAAGTTTCACCACGCGGGTGATCGCTGCACCAAAGTTGAGCTTGGTCACTTTGCCCGCCGTCAAACGCACATCACGTGGATTTTCGGTCGTCAGGCGGTAGCCCGTGGGCAGCGTTCTGGTGTCCAACTTCATCACGAAGTTTGAGCCAATCGTCGGGTCTGGCAGGTCCGCACAGGCGACGTGGAAGTGGCCGAACTTATCCGTGGTGATGAGTTGGCCTTTGACCGTGACCACACGAACACCCGGCAAGCCCGGCTCACCATCATCCTGATAGCCATTGCGGTTCTTGTCATCAAAGACTGTGCCGATGATATCGCCACAGTCAAACACGGCATCTGGCACAACCTCGACTGGCGCTTGGGCCTTGGCCAGAAGTGTTCCATTGTTCTGGTCAATCAATTGGGCATTGTTGATTGCTGTTCCGGTGGCCACTGCGGCTGTGGCTGTCAACGTGAGCTGCAATTTCACAACCCCTACTGCTGGCACCAGACCACTGAAGGTCAAGGTATTGAGATTGGCAGTTGGCGTGACGGCAGCACCATTCATCGTTGCAGAATTAGCGACATAGGCAAAGCCGGGCGGGATCAGATCTACAATCCTGACCGGAGAGCCGACAACATTCTGTGCAGTGATCAAATAGGACACGTTCTCACCACGGTGAACCTGTGACTTGAGGGCAACTTTCGAGAAGGCCCCTGTGGTCACAACGGATGGGTCAATCGGAATATGGTTGTTGGTGATGTTGGGATCGTTCAGCTGGAGCGTGAAGGCGGTGTAATAGGTGCCCAATCCAGCCGCTGGTGGGTTTGCGCTGGGTGAAATCTGGCAAGCAGCTGGTGGTGTTGCACAAGCTGTCGCATTTTTTGCCCCGGGTTGGGCCGGCATCGTTGTTGAGAAGCCCGCCTGATAGCCAGCTGGATTGGTGATCTGGAGTTTGTAAGTCGTAACGCCCACGGGGCAAGCGGGATCGGCACCTGCTACAATGTCGAAGCGGTAGGCACCATCGGCAACTGTCGTTTGGCCCTGTTGGGCGGGGTCAAGCAAGCAAGCGGTTGGCAGTGCTGTGCCCGCATTGTCCGTCATCACCAAAGTTGCACCGGCAACTGGCGCACGGGTGACAGAGTTATAGACAATGCCAGATGGGTCGATGGGCAAGTTGAAGTTCTGGGGTGGCGCGCCCGTGGTCATGGTGACACCGCTGGTTTTGCCCAAGGTCACGCCACTGGGGCTCTTGAAGATCAGAGAATATGTGCCGGGCGGGGCCGAGATGGAATAGTTGCCGCTTGCATCCGTTGTCGTCGTTCCAACGATGGCGTTGGTGCTATCGACGAGGTTGACGACTTATCCAGAACCCACTCGCACGTCAACCGCATCCAACACGCCATTGCCGTTCAGATCGTAGTACACTGTGCCATTGAGCACAGGGTTCACATTGACTGTCGCTGTCGCTGTGGCACAATTGGTCGGATCAAGCTTGTCGCAGATCGTATAGGGATAGCTGTAAGTGCCGGATGTCGTGCCGGGTGCCACCGTCACTGTGCCATCCGGATTCATCGTGATCGAACCTGCCGCTGGCGTTGGGGCTGTGCCCGGCGCCAGTGTCACATTGCCACTGGTGCCCGTCGAGACCGGGTTGCCGTTCAGCGTGTCATTACCGAGAACTGTCGCGGTGGTTCCGCCAGTGATCCCGCTGACGGCAGGAAGCGCATCATTGGTGGCGACAATTGGCGCTGCGGTGACTGTGATGGTGGCTGTCGTTGTGGCGCAATTGGTCGGGTTCAACTTCTCACAGATCGTATAGGGATAAGGATAGGAGCCCGCCGT
>JAYWAB010000002.1:0-12474 GCA_043782835.1 Aestuariivirga sp. | reverse complement strand
GCGAAAATGCTCGAACATTATTTTGAGCGAAAGCCTGAGGAGACGCTCTTACGCGCTTTCTCCGCCATGAAAGTGGCCGCCGCGTTGCGTGAAGCCGTCTGGAGCATGATCTCTGAATTGTTTCTCAACGCGCCCGGTGCGGACTATATTGCCTATGCTGTCGAATATCTCTCGCGCTTCGAAACCATTCTCAATTCCCACGAAACCAAGTTTGGAAAACAATGACCAGTACTTTACCGACTGAAGCCGAAGTCATCGTCATCGGCGGTGGTATCATCGGCTGCTCCACCGCCTATCATCTAGCGCGCGACCACAAGGCCAATGTGATTTTATTGGAGCAGAACAAACTCACCAGTGGTTCCACATGGCATGCAGCAGGACTTGTGGGTCAACTGCGCTCATCGGCCTCGATCACACAAGTTCTGAAATATTCGGTTGATCTCTACAAGAGTCTCGAAGCAGAGACGGGATTACAGACCGGTTGGAAAATGACGGGCTGTCTCCGCCTTGCGTCCAATCAAGACAGGTGGACCGAATTCAAACGCCTCGCCACCACGGCCCAAAGCTTTGGCATGGAGATGAACCTCCTCTCACCCGACGAAACCAAAAAGCTCTGGCCTTTGCTGGATGTTTCCGATCTCGTCGGCTCCACTTTCCTGCCGACCGATGGCCAAGCCTCACCTACGGACATCACCCAAGCCTTGGCCAAGGGTGCCCGGATGCATGGTGTCAAGATTTTTGAAGGCGTACGCGTCGAAGGCTTTGAGAGTGTGGAAGGCCGGGTTGTCGCTGTCATCACCAGTCAGGGCACCGTGAGATGCGAACGCGTAGTCAATTGCGCCGGCATGTGGGCGCGGCAGATTGGGGCCATGGCTGGCGTCTCCGTGCCACTTCAACCCGTGAAGCACCAATATGTCATCACCGAAAAGATCGAGGGCCTCGCCAAAGATGCGCCAACCATCCGCGATCCGGACCGCCGCACCTATTTCAAGGAAGAGGTGGGGGGGGTGGTTTTTGGTGGTTATGAGCCAAACCCCATGTCATGGGACGTGAATGAACCGCCACCCACCTTCGAATTCCAGCTCTTCGATGATGATTGGGATCATTTTGAACAACATCTCGATCAAGCCCTCGCCCGCGTGCCTGCATTGGGTTCAACCGGCATAAAGAAGATGATCAACGGGCCGGAGAGTTTCACACCCGACGGCAATTTCATTCTGGGTCGCGCCCCGGAATTGAAGAACTTCTATCTGGGTTGCGGCTTCAACGCTTTCGGCATCGCTTCAGGCGGTGGTGCAGGCTGGGTTCTTGCCGACTGGGTGATGAAGGGCGAAGCACCCATTGATTTGTGGAGCGTGGACATTCGCCGCTTCTCGGCCTTGCACCGCGACCGCGCCTTTGTGAATGAGCGCACCCTGGAGGCTTACGGCAAGCATTATACGGTGGGCTTCCCGCATGAGGAATATCAAACCGGGCGGCCCAAGCTTGTCTCACCACTCTATGATCGGCTGAAAGATGCAGGTGCCTGTTTCGGCTCAAAGCTCGGCTGGGAACGCCCCAACTGGTTCGCCCCCAAAGGCACGGAGGCCAAGGATAATTATTCCATGGGCCGCCAGAATTGGTTTTCTACCGTGGGAGAAGAACACAAGGCCACGCGAGAGAAAGCCGGCCTGTTTGACCAATCCTCCTTCGCCAAATTTGAACTAAAAGGCCGCGATGCTTTCGCCACCCTGCAAGTCATCTGCGCCAATCATATGCCAAAATCCGACGGCCGTTTGGCTTACACGCAGCTCTTGAACACGCGCGGCGGAATCGAATGTGATCTCACCGTGGCGCGCCTTGCGGGCGATCATTTCTATATTGTTACCGGCACAGGCTTTCGCACCCATGATTATCATTGGATCGAAGATCACATTCCGGCGGGCATGGACGCCAAGCTCAGCGACATCACCGAAGCTTGGGGCACGCTTTCACTGATGGGGCCAGAGGCACGGAAAATTCTTGCAAATGTCACGCATAGTGAAGTTTCGTCCGAGAACTTCAAATTCGGCGATGTCAAAACCATTTCGGTCAAGGGCTATGCAGTCCGCGCCCTTCGCGTCACCTATGTGGGCGAATTGGGCTATGAACTCCACGCACCTATCTCCGCCCTGCCCGCCATCTATGATGCACTGATCGGCTGGGGCGCGGTGAACTGCGGCTATCGCGCTATTGAAAGCTTGCGTCTCGAAAAAGGCTACCGTGCCTGGGGTGCCGACATCACGCCCAATGACACGCCACTGGAAGCAGGCCTCGGCTGGGCTGTGAAACTCAAATCAGATGAAGACTTCATTGGCCGCAAGGCGCTGGAGGCCAAGCGGGCCGAACCCCTGAAGAAACTGATGGCGGGTTTCACCACACTGCGCGAAGATGTTGTGCTCTTGGGCCGCGAAACCATTTTGCGTGATGGCCAGTTTGCTGGCTATCTCACCAGTGGCGGTTATGGCTACACGGTGGGCAAGCCCGTTGGCTATGGTTACCTGCGCAACCCCGAAAGTGTCACAGAAGATTGGGCCCGGGAAGGTTCATATGAACTCGTTGTGGCGCAAGAAAAGGTGCAGGCCCAAATTCATTTTGCTCCGCTTTATGATCCGCAAAATATGAAAGTGAAAGCCTGACTGCTCACTCATCAATCTTCTTGCCGATAATGGCCAGCGCCTGTTCATAAACGCTGGCGGCGTTCCACTGTTGGATAGCAGCGAAATTAGCCTCGCCCGGCTGATAACCCGCGCCACGTTTCCAGCCATGGCCTTTGAGGAAATTGGCGGTCGAAGCCAGCGCATCGCCTTTGCTGTTCAAATTTGAACCCACGCCATAGGCAAAAATATTTTTGGGCATGAACTGCGTTTGGCCAACTTCACCATGCATCGCGCCAATGCTGCCAGCCGAAAGCGTACCGCGATCTACAAGCCGCAAAGCTGCTACCAGTTGCTCAGTAAAAAAATCATGGCGGCGGCAATCATAAGCCAGCGAGGCCACGGCAGAGATGGTGTTCTGATTGCCCGTCACCGCGCCAAAGCCCGTCTCCATGCCCCAGATCGCGATGATCGGGCCGGGGGGCACACCATATCGTGCTTCGAGCGCAGAAAACAGCACCGCATTCTGAGCCTTCATCGCCTTTCCCCGCGAAACAATCCCTTGCGCGCCACGCAGTCGCATAAAGGCATCGAGCCCCAGGTGCATGCTCTTCTGGTGCCGATCTGCATAAATCGTCTTGGTGGCATATTGCGTGCCTGCCAGCGCCGAAAGCCCCCGCGCGCCAACGCCTGCAGCCTTAGCCTCAGGCGCGAAAGCGCCCTTCCAAGCCTGAAAGCCAGCACCCGTATCGCCGCATTGTGCCGCCATCGCGGAAGCCCCGCTCATCAGCAGCGCCCCGGCCAGAATTAAAAATCGCAAAGTTCCCATTTGGTGCCCCATCAAATTCAACTGCGCGATACCTGCGCTGGTTCTGCCGCCTCGTCAACAATCAGCCACGGAAATTACCCTTGCCAAGGCGTTCGGTATTTTGTAACAATCGTTCTATATAAAGAACGAGAGTGTTATGACATTGAATTCAAATGGTCTTTTTGCAGAACGGGTGACTGATGTCCAGCATTATACCGATCGTTTGTTTCGCTTTCGGGTGACGCGCCCGCAATCTTTGCGTTTCCGCTCAGGTGAGTTCGTCATGCTAGGCCTGCCCCAGGATGGTAAACCCCTGCTGCGCGCCTATTCCATCGCCAGCCCCAGCTGGGATGACAGCCTGGAATTTTTCTCGATCAAGGTGCCCGGCGGCCCGCTCACTGAAAAGTTGCAAAACATTAAACCGGGCGATGAAATTCTTTTGCGCCCCAAAACCACCGGAACGCTGGTGCATGACGCGCTCTTGCCGGGCAAACGCCTGTTCATGATTTCGACGGGAACGGGTGTTGCCCCTTTCATCTCGATCATGCGCGACCCAGAATCCTACGAGAAATTTGAAACCCTTGTGCTCACCCACACGTGCCGCACCAAAGCAGAGCTTCAATATGGCTTTGATCAGGTTGAAGCCACAAAAGAAGATCCATTGATTGGGGAGTACGCCCAAAACCGCCTCCTGCATTTTGCCTCCACCACACGTGAAGACAGCACCCACCGGGGGCGTATCACGCAATTGGTACATGATAGGAGTTTTTTCAAGGCGCTCAATCTTGATTTTTTTAACCCCGCAGAAGACCGCATCATGCTCTGCGGCTCCATGGCCATGATCAAGGACGTGAAGGCGATGCTGGAACCTTTAGGCTTCTCTGAAGGTTCTCATAGTCAACCGGGCAGCTTTGTAGTTGAGCGCGCCTTCGTCGGTTAATTGCTGTTTTGTTATATTCTCTTGCCCGGCGACACGACACTGCTCTAAGATTGTCATGACCGCGTTGCAGTCTTGTCGCAGTTCTCCGGTTCATAACGGAGTTTGAAGATGTTGTTTGCAACTTTGCAGAGCGCAGAAGCGCACGCCAGATGGGTATTTGTCAAAGAGGTGCTGCTCAGCCTTGTGACCACGCGCATGTCAACCGTGGCCTTTCATCTCGACTATTTCCTCTATCCACCTGTGCTGCTGGTTTTTCTCGGCGCAGCACTGCGCGGCCAGAGCATCTTTGCAGCCGCGCTGCTGTTTATACTGGGGCTGGCCGTTTGGACCTTGGCTGAATATTTTCTGCATCGCTATGCTTTGCACCACTTGCCTTATTTTTCGAAATTCCATCAAGCCCATCATGAAGAGCCACACGCTATGATCGGCGCACCTACGCTGTTTACCTTGCTGTTTTTCTTTGTGACGACTTTTGTGCCAATCTGGTTTTTCTTGAACGCCAGCATCGCTTGCGCCGTCTTTGCCGGTTTCCTTGCGGGTTATGTTTGCTTCGGCGCCGTCCACCAAGCGGTGCACCATTCAAAAAGCCAAAGCCGTTTGATGCGTTACTTCAAAAAGCTGCACGCCATTCACCATCACGGCAATTCATCCAAAAACTTTGGCGTGACTACCAACTTCTGGGATCATGTCTTTGGAACACATGCCACGACTTTGAAGCGACAAGACGCAAGCTGAGTTTACTGTCCCACGACCTGTGCCGCCGAGAACCACTTGGCGTATATGGCATCATAAGTGCCATTTTCACGCAGCTTCAACAGCGCTTCATTGACAGGTTTGCGCAAGTCTGACCCACGCGGAAACAAAATGCCATAATTTTCCTTGCGAAGCGGCGGCTCGACCAGCCGCGTTTTGCCAGCCCCCTTATTAGCGGAATAAAACTTCAAAACCGGCGCATCAAATACAATGGCGTCAAGCTGTTTGCTCTCCAGTGCGGTAAAGGCATCATCAATCTTGCTGAACTCCACGGGTTCGATGTTGATCCCTCTTAGAAAACTCGCACCCGTGCTGCCCGTCGTCGTACCCACTTTTTTGCCCGGTAAATCTTCCGCTCCATTGAGATCGCTTTTCAATTGCTGAACGGTCAGAGCCGTGGTGATCGCAGCGGTGAAATAACTGGTGAAAAACAAGCTGCCCAAGATCAGCAGCGTCGATAACAATCGGCCAATCCCGGAAAAGAGTGGGTCCGGCTGCTGGCCTGCGGCCGCACCCGTGGCCCAATACATGGCGTGAAAAATGCCCGGGAAATAGGTCGGCGGAAACAAGTGGTTTTCTTTCTTATGTTCCACCCACCAGCCGATATGGGCCGGGATCACAATCAGCGCTGCCAGAAGACCCAGCACCGCCAGAGTGCTTGAGCTCGTAAAAAACGGGCCCACCTGTTGCCAAAAAGAAGACGATTTGCCCTGATCGTTGCGCGATAAAATCTGCAAGCCCGACTCAAACATCGGCTGCGAGAAGTCAAACTGCGTCTCGCGCTCAGCCGTAATGGAAATAGCAGCAATGGCAACATCGCCCTGGCCCGCCTGCATGCCCTCCAGGATTTCTTTGACATTGCTCTTATCGACAAAGTGATAAGTTTTACCAAGTTCTTTGGCGATGGCCTGCCACAGCTCGACAGAGAAACCCTTATAAGTTCCATTGTCTTTAATGACGAAGGGCGTGACAGTTCGCGTGATCACGCGCAATTCTGCGTTTGCAGGGGGCGTGGCTGCTGTCTGCGCAACGCCTGGCAGACCAAGAGCCACCCACAGCAATGCCGCAACCAAAAATCTTCCCACGTGCCTCATATGCGTATGACCTCCCAGCGCCCAAGCGGCGGCTTTATAGCAATGCAACCACAGCCTGAAAACAAAATTTCTCATATCAACTGCCTTTGTGCCAAATTGCGCATCAAGTCAGCAAGGCCAAAAGTCCAGGGTGCTGCCTGATCGGTGTGCACAACGCGGTTTCGCAAAGTGCCCAACAGCGGCGTGGAGATTTCAACGACATCGCCTTGCATGTGCGTGAACCCTTTGCCCTTCTCACCGCGATCATCAACAGGCGCAAACATCGTGCCGAGATAGACCACCAGACCATCGGGGTATTGATGATTGGCGTTGATGGCATTAGCGACGATTTCTTCAGGGTCGCGGCTGATCAATGCCATGTTGGAATGACCCTGCATCACAAAACCATCTTGCCCCGTCACTTTCATCGCCAGTTCCGCCTTGCGCACGTGATTAAGGCTGAAGCCTTCATCAAAGAAGCGCACGAAGGGGCCAAGTGACGCCGAGGCATTGTTATCTTTGGCCTTGCCCAAGAGCAAAGCCGAACGCCCTTCAAAATCTCTTAAGTTCACATCATTGCCCAATGTTGCGCCGACGATCTTTCCGCGCGACGAGACGACCAACACAATCTCCGGCTCAGGATTATTCCACGAGGATTTGGGGTGAATGCCCACATCCATATTATGGCCGACGGAGGACAGCACCGGCGCCTTGGTGAAAATCTCCGCATCTGGCCCGATGCCCACTTCAAGATATTGGCTCCATGCCCCGGCCTTGATCAGCGCGGCTTTGAGTTCGGCAGCCTCAGTCGAGCCTGGCTTGATCTTGCGCAAGTCGCCACCCACCAGCTCATTGATCCGTATACGGATCGATGCGGCAGCCGATGCATCGCCCCGCGTGCGCTCTTCGATGACGCGTTCCAGCATCGAGACAGCAAATGTAACCCCCGCCGCCTTCACCGCCTGCAAATCAATGGGCGAGAGCGCGTGGGGCTTGGCAGGCTTGTGCTTGGCGGCATCGGCATTCGCCAATACATCAGTAACTTTACCAATCACTTTGCCCGCAGCCGCCGCCAGCGCCTGCGCCGGATGCGGCATCTCACAGAGATCGCGCAGCGTGGGGAACACAGACGTGATGTCGATCAGCTTCTCACCCTCAACCCGCACCACCGCCGGGCCAACATCCGGCAGCCAGACACGGCCCGCGAGTGCGGCATTGGTGGGGAGATCAGGATGGGACATGGGCAGGCTCCGTGAGGCAAGCCCGCAGCATGGCAAGAGAATGAGTGGGAAGGAAGAGGCGAATAGCGAATAGGGAAGGCAGTCTCCCATCATCCTCCCCGCTAGCCGGGGAGGATGAAGATGAGACACACCCCCGCCCTTGTTCGCTCTGTCATTTTGAGCGGAGAAGAAAAAAGGGAAGCGCGTGGGGAAATCCGACGCGGGTGCGGCTTAGATTAGAGCCGCTATGGAATGCGTTGGGTTACCCCACGCGCCGACAGGTTTAAGATGCAAGGGCTTGGCAATCGCGTTGTTGTGACCCCGATCACACACCCCACCTTAAGGAGCTAGAGTGACCTGAAAGAGCCCCCGTTGGGGAACTGGCTCTTGGGGCAGACGGGCCCGATGAAGGTCACACGTAAGGTGCGATACCCGTCCATAAACGCCCAGACTACTGGCCAGGCCCGTAATGACCTGGGTAGACCGTCTCACATCCCCGGAGGCTGAACGCCACGTTTGCGCCGCCCGCAGGACCTGCCGCCCTTTCCCGCCAGATGCACCGTCGTACACCGAGCCCCAGTGGGAGAGGACGGAAAGGCATGTACGAGAGTTTTATTCCTTTGTCAAGGAATATTTTCTGATTACGCTTTTCGCGCGCTTCTTTCCCTCTCCAAAAGGGGGAACGGTGTAACCCCCTTCACCCGTCACCCCGGCGAAGGCCGGGGCCCAGCTCCCTTTGGCACAGGAACGCATGGATAAGCTGGATCCCCGCCTTCGCGGGGATGACGACGCGTGGTATGGGTTCGAAATGGCAAAGCGCAACAACACCACCAAGATCAAATATGTCGACAGCGTGTGGGATGCCATTGAACCCTCAAAGAGCGAGGCCGCCAACATGAAGGCCCGCGCCGAACTGATGATCGCCATCCACAAAACAGTGCTGCGCTGGGATATCACGCAGGCGGCGGCGGCCAAACGCCTGGGCCTCACCCAACCGCGCCTCAACGACTTGCTGAAAGGCCGCATCACCAAATTCAGTTTGGATGCGCTGATCAATCACGCGACGCTGGCGGGGCTGGATGTGAAGGTGAAGGTCGGGAAGGCGGCGTGAGGAAGTTTAGCGTAGTGCAGAGGTAAGTCATCCTGAGCAAAATCGGGCTTTCTGATCTCTTCTGCAAGAGTACTTGACGCCAACATAAAAGCTACATAGAATGTACAGCATAATATTCTGTACAAAAGGTGCCGTTTGATTCCCGAGGCCGAAAGCACGATTCTGGAGAACCTGCGAAACCCGCCGAGGACCAGCGTAATTATAGAGATTGACCCAGCTACCGCTCGCAAAATTTTGTATGAGCGGAATGAAGGCAATCGGCCGCGCAAACCTAATAAAGTGCAGCAATTTTCAGACGCACTCGTTTCAGGGCAATGGGGCCTAACAGGTGACACTATCAAGTTCGGCACTGACGGCCAACTGCTGGATGGTCAAAATCGATTGGCTGCCTGTGTGCGAGCAAACGTTTCAATTTTGACTCACGTCGTCTTTGGTATTGACCCTAAGTTGTTTGGTCGAATGGACATTGGCAAGCCACGCAATGCCGCAGATGTCTTGCATATTGCAGGATTCAGTTATGCATCAACACTAGCAGCTGCACTTCGTTGGGCATATTTGCTGGACACCGATCCAGACAATCGTGAAACACTTCAGCCTGAGTTTGTATTGAACCTCGCGCGTGAGCGCTATCCTGACATTCAACCGTTTCTGAAATATGGCCGAGAAATCAACACACAATTTGCACATCCGGCGGGGCAGACTGCTGCATTAATCTACAAATTCTCAAAATCCGATGATGCTAAAGCAAAGGATTTTGTGCGCGCTTGGAAGAAGGGTGAGCGCAACGGAAAATATAAAATCATCGAAGAAATGCAATCACTGTTGTACTCCCAGAAGGCAAACAACAATAATCGCATTCACGAACTGGCACGAGCGAAGGTAATTATCAAAACCTGGAATATCTTTAAGCTCAATAAAAAAGGCACAAAGACCCAGCTACAAGCAGCCTTTACAGACCCTATTGATCAGATCGAATAAAATCGCGGCGACCTCTCGGTCGCCGCTGAAATCGCATCTGCCGCAGGAAGCCTAGGAAACTTAATTGCGGCAGTAGCACCAACAGGGGCCGAAGGCCCTGCTAGGAGTACCCCATGTGGCAAGCCGCCCGGTTAGAGTGAACTTTACCGACAAGGTGTCTGCGAAGTGTTAATTCACTTCGCAGACACCATCATTAGTTTATTCGTTTAATCGTGTCTATGTGACACAAATGATGGTGATTAATATGCCGAAGAAAGAATCTTCAAGCCGCACTTCCACGATTGCTGGTCGCGTCCTCTCTGGACACAAGCCAACGGCGAAGGAAGTCAAAACTCTCGCCGCTTCAGTCTTGTCGCAAGACGAGCACAAGGGGCAACGCAAGTAGTAAAATGAACCTCGCCGTTCGCGGTGAGGTTCACATCCGCCCCTTTTCACACACTTGATCTCCGAAGCCGCCTTCTCTCTGTTGTGTTGCAAACACACCATCCCATCATCACGCCACCCCACAGTTCTTGACATCCCTTCCCCGCCACGAAATAGTTGCGCAACGGGGCACATTCAGGAGATGTTCATGGCCTATACGACGCGACGCGCGCTGATGCTTTTTGTGGCTGCCGCCATCGGCTTTTCCACGCCGCTTTATGCCGAGGATGCCAAGCTGCTTGTGCCCGTGCCGCCGGATGCGCAAGGCGCGACTTTTAACGACGATATCAAGCAAGAGATGTTCGCCACCAGCAAGAAGGCCAAGGACGTGGCGAAGTTCTATCACGATCTCGCCCAGCAAAAGGGCTGGACGGAAGCGGGCAATGTGGACGAAGCCACGGGGCTGGCCAATCTGGCCTATAGCGAGAAGGGCAAGCTGCTGTTCAACCTGACCACCATTCCGGGCGCGGATCAATTGATGGTGGCCATCAGCGGCCCGCTGCTGGGCACGCCAGAATAGCGGTGGCGCGCGCCCTCACGCCGCCGTCGTCGTGATTTTCAAATCCAGCGCCTTCAGCACTTTCAGGATGGTGGCGAATTCCGGGTTTCCCTCGGCACTCAACGCCTTGTAGAGGCTCTCACGCGAAAGGCCGGTTTTGCGGGCCACTTCGGTCATGCCTTTTGAGCGGGCCACAGTGCCAAGCGCTTGAGAAATAAAGGCAGGATCTTCCGTGGCAAAGGCCTCTTCGAGATAGTAGGCAATCGTCTCAGCTGAGTCGAGATAATCAGCAGAATCGTAGGGATAGGTTTTCACTTTGGTCATGTTTAAAGCTCCAAATTTCTAGCCAATTCTTTCGCCCGCTTGATATCGCGCCCTTGGCTCGACTTGTCTCCACCGCACAATAAGACAATCAACAATTTGCCATGTTGCAAGTAGTAAACGCGATATCCCGGCCCATAGTGCAACCGCAGTTCACTGACGCCTTCGCCAACAGGCGCTGCATCGCCAGCGTTTCCCTCACCCAAACGCTGGATACGCATGATGATCATGGCGCGCGCCTTGCGGTCACGCAGGCCATCGATAAAATCTTCATAGGCCTGCGTGCGGCGAATTTCGATCATCGGTGCTTGTATCTTATAGGATACGAATTGTCAAGCGGTTGACGGTTACATCTCCGGCGTTTTCACGCCCTTGATGGCGCTGGCGGCTTTCACCGTGTTGTAAAGCAAACACGCAATCGTCATCGGCCCCACGCCGCCGGGCACGGGGGTGATGTGGCCCGCCACTTTTTCGCAAGATGCAAAATCGCAATCGCCGACCAATTTGTTTTTGCCGTCACGCTCGATGCGGTTGATGCCCACGTCGATGACTGTCGCACCCGGCTTCAGCCAATCGCCCTTCACCATTTCGGGCCGGCCCACGGCGGCGATGACGAGATCAGCGCCGCGCACGATGGCGGGCAAGTCCTTCGATTTGGAATGGGCGATGGTGACAGTGCAATTCTCCGCCAGCAGCAATTGCGCCACGGGCTTGCCCACGATGTTGCTACGCCCGATCACCACAGCGTTGAGCCCGGTCAAATCACCCAGCGTGGCCTTGGCCAACATCACGCAGCCCACGGGCGTGCAGGCGGTGAGCGCCTCCTGCCCCGTGCTGAGGCGGCCCACATTCACCACATGAAAGCCATCGACATCCTTGGCGGGGTCTATGGCGTTCAAAACCTTGGCTGAGTCAATGTGCTTGGGCAGCGGCATCTGCACCAATATTCCGTGTACGGATGAATCGGCGTTGAGCTTGTGCACCAGCGCCAGAAGATCAGCCTCTGAGGTTTCGGTGGAGAGCTTGTGTTCCCAGCTGTTCATGCCCACTTCAACCGTCTGCTTGGCCTTGTTGGCCACATAGACTTTGGAAGCTGGGTCTTCACCGACGAGAACCACGGCGAGGCCGGGGGTGAGCTGATGCTTGGCCTTGAGTTCGGTGACGGCCTTGGCAATGCGAACACGAAGCTCTGCTGCAAATGCTTTGCCGTCGATGAGTTTTGCTGGCATTTTTTCTTCCCTTTATCCTCCCCTTTGGGGGAGGTGTCATGCGAAGCATGACGGAGGGGAGACTGGCCTAAAGCCAAGGACCCCTCCGGCGCTTCGCGCCACCTCCCCCAAAGGGGAGGATGTTTATCTCAAAACAACCCGTCAATCTGCCCATGCGCATCCAGGCCGATCACTTCGGCGCTTGGCACGCGTGGCAGGCCGGGCATGGTCATGATGTCTCCACACACAACCACGATGAACTCCGCCCCCGCCGAAAGCCTGACTTCGCGGATTGGCACCACATGGTTTGAAGGCGCGCCCTTCATGTTGGGATCGGTGGTGAAGGAATACTGCGTCTTGGCCACGCAGATCGGGAACTTGCCATAGCCCGCCGCTTCCCAGGTTTTGAGCTGGTCGCGGATCGACTTGTCGGCCACCACATCATCAGCGCGGTAAATCTCGCGGGCAATGGTGCGCACCTTTTCGAAGAGGCCGAGATCATCATTATAGATCGGCTTGAACTGG
>JAYWAB010000001.1:0-26466 GCA_043782835.1 Aestuariivirga sp. | reverse complement strand
GTGAATTTGCGCTCTTTGAAATACACCGGGAGATGGAAAAAGCTATTCTTGGCAATAAGAAGATGTCGGCAGTCGTTCCTTTGCTTGCAGATGTTCTCGATTTTGAGAGGATGAAGTCCATCATGATCGAACATGGCGTAAACGTGGTCCTGCATGCGGCTGCCTACAAGCATGTTCGCATGGTACAAGAGAATGCGGCTGCTGGAATAAGGAACAATGTTTGGGGCACAAAATCTGTTGCAGAAGCGGCAATTCTATGTGGCGTGAGCCGCTTTATTTTAATTTCAACTGACAAAGCGGTCCGACCAACCAGCATAATGGGAGCTTCAAAGCGCGTGGCCGAGATGGTCGTCCAAGCGCTTTCTGAAAAAAAAGGTTGCGAGACAATTTTCGCGATTGTTCGTTTTGGCAATGTTTTGGGATCGACCGGATCAGTAATCCCGCTTTTTCGCGAACAAATTTCTAGAGGTGGTCCGGTGCAGGTAACTCATCCGGACGTCACTCGCTTTTTCATGTTGATTCCAGAAGCGGCGCAACTTGTCATCCAAGCGGGTGCCATGGCGGATCGCGCAGAGGTTTTTGTTTTGGATATGGGGGAATCCATCAGAATTATTAGTTTGGCGGAAACCATGATCGAGTTGGCGGGCCTAACCCAGAAAACCGAGACCAATCCCGATGGAGACATAGAAATTCAGTTTGTCGGGCTACGCGATGGCGAGAAGCTTTTTGAGGAATTGCAGATTGGAAATAATATTTCTGAGACTACGCATCCGCGAATTATGCGGTGTCAGGAATTCTGTCTTTCTTGGAGGGAATTGCAAATATCCTTGGGTGGAATGGAAGTGCAGAAAGATAATGGAGATTCAGCTGCAATGATTGAGACGCTTTTCGGCTTGGCTCGCGTTTCCTAGTTTGCGGTGGCACGCTCAGCCGTAAGCTCGAGCCGAATTGGCAGGCCGATACTCTAATCTTTGATAGGATTTTTACTGCGGAGCATACAAGAACAATAGCTAGACTTGTCCCTCATCAATTCTACATTTTAGTCTCATTCAGCACTACCATCAAAACGAGTAATCACAAGCTCGTGCAAGAGGTACACCGCGCTGAATTCATTCAAGTGAATAGAGTGCAGTGGCAGACCGCGCAGAGTCTTTTATGTTTTAGTCTTTCCCAAAAATGTCTCGGCTGAAGATTTTTTCTGAAACATCGCTCAATTCGTCGCTTATTCTGTTGCAGATGATGAGGCTGGTCATTGCTTTGAACTCTGCGAGGTCTTGGATGACTGTGCAACCATTCAAGTTGGGCTCTGACAGGTTGGGTTCGAAAATGCAGATGTTTATTCCCTGCTCCTGAAGCGCTGCTATGATGTCCAGAATACTTGACTGCCTAAAGTTATCGGACCCTGCCTTGGCAATCAGGCGATAGACGCCAACACAGGTTGGTCGGTGTTCGGCGATGAGCTCTGCGATGAATTTTTTTCTCTGTGCGTTGGATGCAATGACGGCGCCGATCAAACTTTGTGGTATACCAGAGAAACTCGCCAGGAGTTGGCGGCAGTCTTTCGGTAGGCAGTAACCGCCGTAGCCGAACGATGGATTGTTGTAGTGATCTCCGATCCGAGGGTCGAGACCAATAGCGCGGATGATGCTGGCTGCGTTCAGTTTTTTGACTGCTGCAAAACTGTCAAGTTCGTTGAAAAAAGCAACGCGCATGGCCAAATAGCTGTTGGCGAAGAGTTTGACTGACTCTGCTTCATTCGCGCCCATAAATAGAATTGGGCAATCTGGTCGCTCGGATGCGTCGCGCAGGGCTTCTGCAAACTTTGCGGCTTCGGGCGATGTGTCTCCGACCACGATACGGGAAGGATTGCGGCAATCATGCAAAGCTCGCCCCTCACGCAAGAATTCCGGCATGAAGAAGAGTTTGGCTTGTGGGCGAAGGCGCCTGAGTTCAGTGACATAGCCGACAGGAATAGTCGAGCGGATGACCATGCAGGCTTTAGGGCTATGCGCCATGACCTGCGCGATAACGGCTTCAAGAGAATGGGTATCAAAACGGTTTCGTTCAGCGTCATAGTTGGTGGGTGTTGCGATCATCACATAGTTTGCGTCTGCGAAAGCCTCGTTTGCATTTGTCGTCGCGCTAATCTTCAGTTGACCAGTGGCAAGGGCCTGGCTGATTTCCTCATCCAAGATAGAAGATTGGCCAGCATTGATTTTAGCAACGCGCATTGCATCAATATCAAAAAGTGAAACTTGGTGACGCGTGGCCAACAAGACACCATTTGAAAGGCCGACATAGCCCGCGCCGGCGATCGCAATCTTCATTGCGATCTACTTGTAATTAAAAATGGTGCAGGCCCATCAGCCAAAGGAGGAAACTGCAAGATATAAACAGGTAAGTCAGGCATTGCCGAATAAGTTTCTTGCTCTAAGAGTCGCACAAAATGCGCCTCATTTTTTATTTCTGTTGCGTGACAAGGACTTGACTGACTGGTAACGAAGTTATGATGAAATCTTTGTGGAATCTGGGAATGGAGTGATGGCAAAAACGGCATTGATCACGGGCATTACGGGTCAGGATGGGGCCTATCTAACGGAGCTTCTTCTGGCCAAGGGCTATATGGTGCATGGCATCAAGCGGCGTTCGTCCAGTTTCAATACCGGGCGCATTGATCATCTGTATCAGGACCCCCATGCTCGGGCTGTGAAGTTGAAGCTGCATTATGGCGATATGACGGATGCGACAAATTTGATCCGCATTGTGCAGGAAACTCAGCCGGATGAGATTTATAATCTGGCCGCGCAATCTCATGTTCAGGTCAGCTTTGAGACCGCTGAATATACCGGAAATGCCGATGCTTTAGGTCCATTGCGTTTGCTTGAAGCCATTCGTTTATTGGGGCTTTCCAAGACGACGCGCTTTTATCAGGCGTCTACCTCTGAGCTCTATGGCAAGGTGCGGGAAGTTCCACAAAGCGAGACGACGCCGTTTTATCCGCGCTCTCCCTATGCCGCAGCGAAACTCTATGGCTATTGGATCACGGTGAACTACCGTGAAGCTTATGGCATTCACGCTTCCAACGGCATTCTGTTCAATCATGAAAGCCCGATCCGTGGTGAAACATTTGTGACGCGCAAGATCACGCGTGCAGTAGCTGCCATCAGCTTGGGCCTGCAAGAAAAACTTTATCTTGGAAATCTCTCAGCGAAACGCGATTGGGGCCATGCCAAGGATTATGTCGAAGGCATGTGGCGCATGATGCAGCAGAAGAAGCCCGATGATTATGTTTTGGCCACGGGCGAGACGCATGAAGTGCGCGAGTTTGTCGAGAAGGCTTTTGCCGAAGTGGGCATTGAAATTGGCTGGAAGGGCAAGGGTCTTGCTGAAAAAGGCATCAACAGGAAAACAGGCAAGGCTGTGATTGAAGTTGATCCACGCTATTTCCGCCCCACCGAAGTTGAACTGCTGATTGGCAATCCCGCCAGGGCCGCAAGAGTTTTGGGCTGGAAGGCGACGACGCCGTTTTCAACTTTGGTGCGCGACATGGTACAATCGGACGTGTTGGAAGTTCAGCGTGAGTCTGAATATCGGCGCGTGGATGAAGAACGGGCGCGTATAAAGAAGACGAAGTAACGGTTGATTTATGAGCAAATATTTTACGCTCTCCGGGCGAAAGATCTATGTGGCGGGCCACCGTGGCATGGTGGGCGGAGCTTTGATGCGCCGCCTTGCCGGAGCAGGTGCTACGCTGTTGACGGCGGCACGGGCCGAGCTTGATCTGATTAACCAGGCAGCGGTTCAAGCGTGGATGAAGGTACAGAAGCCTGATGTGGTTTTTCTTGCTGCAGCTAAAGTTGGCGGCATCTTGGCCAATAGCACTCATCCAGCGGCTTTTCTTTATGAAAACTTGATTGTGCAGGCCAATGTCATTCACGCAGCGCATGAAGTTGGCGTGAAGAAACTTATATTTCTTGGCTCGACCTGCATCTATCCGAAACTGGCACCCCAGCCAATCAAGGAAGAGTCTCTGCTCACAGGGCCACTGGAACCCACCAATGAGTGGTATGCCATCGCCAAGATCGCGGGGATCAAACTCTGCCAAGCTTACAGGCTAGAACATGGCGATGATTTCATTTCGGCCCAGCCGACTAATTTATATGGTCCCGGCGACAATTTTGATTTGAACAGCAGCCATGTGGTGCCGGCACTCCTTCGCAAGGCGCATGAGGCCAAACGCTCGGGTGCAAAGGAATTGGTGGTTTGGGGCACGGGCAAGCCCTTGCGCGAATTTTTGCATGTCGATGATTTGGCCGATGCTGTGGTGCATCTTGCCCAGTCCTATTCAGATTCTGGGCCGATCAACGTTGGTTCGGGTTCGGAGGTTTCCATTCAGGCGCTTGCGGAACTGGTTTGCAAGGTTGTGGGCTTCAAGGGCGCATTGGTATTTGATGCCGCAAAGCCCGATGGCACGCCGCGCAAATTGACTGACACGACGCGACTTAAAGCATTAGGCTGGAACCGCGCGCGCAGTTTGGAAGAGGGCTTGGCGCAAACCTACGCGCAGGTTTTGAAGGACGGGTTGTTTCAAAAGTTCGATTAGCCAAACTCTTTCCACCAATGCCGTGCAATATCTATCCGTCTTGGCACCCAGACTTTTTTCTTCTTTGCGACGTAGTCCAAGAACATTGCAAGACCCATAGCGCGGCCTGGCCTGCCGATCAGGCGGCAGTGCAAGCCAACGCTCATCATTTTGGGTGCGCCTTTCTTGCCTTCTTCATAGAGGCAATCGAATGAGTCTTTCAGGTATTGGAAAAAATGCTCGCCTGTGTTGAAGCCCTGCGGTGTGGCAAAACGCATGTCATTGGCATCCAGCGTATAAGGAATGACCAGATGTTTCTTTCCGTCCGGCTTGGTAAGAAAGTAAGGAAGGTCGTCCGAATAATCATCCGATGAATAGAGAAACCCACCTTCTTCCATTACCAGCTTGGTGGTGTTCATCGAGCAGCGGCCCGTGTACCAGCCTAAGGGGCGCTCGCCTGTCACTTCCTTATGGATGCGGATGGCCTTTCCGATGGAGGCGCGCTCCATGTCCTCGGCCATATCTTTGTGTTCTACCCACTTCAAACCATGCGAAGCGATTTCCCACCCGGCTTTTTTCATCGCCTGCACTTGTTCCGGCGAACGCTGGAGAGCCGTGGCCACGCCGTAAATGGTGAGCGGGATTTTGCGGGCTGTGAACATGCGGTGCAAGCGCCAGAAGCCGGCGCGCGCGCCATATTCATAAATTGACTCCATGTTCCAATGGCGTTGGCCCACCCAAGCGGCAGCGCCAACGATTTCGCTCAGGAAGGCCTCTGAGGCCGCGTCTCCATGAAGAATGTTGTTCTCGCCGCCTTCTTCATAGTTGAGAACAAATTGCACGGCGACATTGGCCCCGCCGGGCCATTTCGGGTTTGGCGTTTTCTCGCCATAACCCTTCATGTCGCGGGGGTAGAAAGGCTGTTCAGCCATGATCACCCCATGGGCCGTGGAAGGCGCCTTGCTCGCCCACGCGTTCAAAGCCATGTGCGCCGAAGAAGTCGCGCTGGGCTTGAATGAGGTTGGCTGTGCCGCGGGACTGGCGATAGCCATCGAAATAGGAAAGCGCATTGGCCAAGGCTGGAGCAGGTGCTGCGCTTTGAGCGCTGAGCGCTACAACCGCCCGCAGGGCCGCGTGATCCTTCTTCATCATTTTGATAAAGGCCGGGGCCATCAGCAGGTTTCCGCCGCCAGATTTGTTGAAGGCCTTGGTGATTTCTCCCAAAAACTGCGAACGGATGATGCAGCCTTCGCGCCAAATCGATGCAATGGTGCCCAATGGCAGATTCCATTCGAATTCTTTGGAGGCCGTTTCCATCACGGCAAAGCCCTGCGCATAGGCCGCGATCTTGCCGGCATAGAGTGCCCCTTCCAATTGGCGCAGGAAAGCGGCGCGGGATTTCACCGACATTTTCTTTTTGGGGATTTTATAGGCCTTCTCCGCCTTGATGCGTTCGTCCTTCATAGATGACATAATGCGGGCATCAACGGCGGCTTCGATGGCTGAGGCGTTGACGCCGAAATTCTGCGCCTCAATCACTGCCCATTTGCCTGTGCCCTTTTGCCCGGCTTTATCAACAATAATATCAACAATGGGCTTTTTTGCTCTAGAATCAATAACATCAAGAACCTTTTGGGTGATCTCAATGAGGTAAGAATTCAAGCGGCCCTTGTTCCAATCGCCAAATACTTTGGCGATTTCCGGTGCCTTCATGCCGAGACCATCGCGCATCAGGCCGTAGACTTCCGAGATCATCTGCATATCGCCATATTCAATGCCGTTGTGGATGGTCTTCACAAAATGGCCCGCACCATTGGGCCCCATATAGGCGGCGCAAGGTGCCCCCTTGTATTTGGCCGAAATCGCCGTGAGCACTTTTTCAACCCGGTGCCAGGACGACTCCTTGCCGCCCACCATGATGGAAGGGCCGTGGCGCGCACCTTCTTCGCCGCCTGATACGCCCATGCCAATATAGGTGAGGCCTGAGTCTTTTAGCGCATCAAAGCGGCGCATCGTGTCGCGGAAATTGGCATTGCCGGCATCGATGATGATGTCATTGCCTTCCAGCAGCGGGCGCAGTTGCGCAATCACCTGGTCCACCGGGTCACCCGCCTTGATCATCACAATGATCGGGCGGGGTGGGCGGATGGCGGCTTTGAGTTCTTCCAGTGTGTTGCAGGCGGTGAAATTGGCGGCCAGTGGCCCGGCATGGCGAATGACATCATGCATCACCTTGTCATTGCGGTTCCAAACCGCAACCTTGAAACCTTTTTCTGCAATGTTGAGCGCGAGGTTTGACCCCATCACGCCCATTCCGATTACACCAATTTCTGCGTTTGACATCATCACTCCCTGATTTTGAGTGAACTTGCCATGAAAGCGGAAAGAGCAAAAGGCTTAATCACCTGTCAATGATTGAAACCTAGTTTCCCTCGCCAAAGCCCACTGAGGAATCAATCATGTCAGCCACTGTTGCCAGCGCGCCTGCCCGGACCAATTTGTTAGTGCCGGGCTATGTGGCCACTATGTTGTTTTCGGCGTGTTTGTTGTTTTTAGTTCAACCGATGTTTGCCCGCATGGCGCTGCCCCTTCTGGGCGGGACGCCCGCCGTTTGGGCCATTGCAATGTGCTTTTTTCAAGCCGTATTGTTGGGCGGCTATGCCTATGCGCATTTTCTGAGGAAATACGTCGCGCCACGGACGGCCGTCCAGTTGCATGTTACCCTCATGGCGCTGGGTTGGCTCGCATTGCCTGTCAGCATTCCGGCGGCTGAAGTTCCCGCAGGTGGTGCGACGGCCGGAATATGGCTTATCGGATTGATGGCGCGGGATATCGGATATCCATTTTTCTTCTTGTCAGCGACAGCGCCTTTGCTGCAAAGTTGGTTTGCGCGTACCACCCATCCGAGTGCGTTCAGCCCGTATTTTCTCTATAGTGCCAGTAATATAGGCAGCATCGGCGCTCTGATTTTGTATCCGTTCATTGTGGAACCGCTTTTGGGGCTGCACAGCCAGTCGCTGTTGTGGAGCATTGGCTACGGTATTCTGACAATCGCTATTGCGCTTTGCGGTTTGCTGATGCTTTCCAATTTCAAACCTTTGGTCATTAGTTGGGACATAACCCCAAGCCTCAGCGTTCCCATGAATCAGCGGCTGTGGTGGGTGTTTATGGCTTTTGTGCCTTCCGCACTTCTGGTGGCGTGGACCAATCATATTACGACCGACATTGCTTCAGCTCCCTTTTTGTGGCTGCCGCCCTTGATTCTGTTCCTATTGACGTTCGTCCTTGTGTTTCGGGACCAGCCTCTCATTTCGATCCGCGCGGCGCGCTATATGCAGTTGGCGTCACTGCCGATTGCGTTTGCTGTGCAAATGGCTTTGCCGCTCAACCTTGCGATTTGGGCTATCTTGGCAGGTGCCATTTCGTTTTTTGCAACGGCGATTATATGCCATCGCCAACTTTACGAAACGCGTCCTGACGCTGGAAAACTCACTGAATTCTATATGATGATGTCGCTTGGCGGGGTTCTCGGTGGGTTGTTTGTTTCTCTCATTGCGCCGCTCATCTTTAGCTCGGTTGCAGAGTATCCTATTCTTTTGCTCCTCGGTGTTGCAGCGCAGCGCGATCTCTTCATGGACCCAAAAATTCGTGTTCAGCTGCGGAGTCCACTTTTGCTTATTGCAATCTTTGTTGGGTTACTTGGTTTCGCTACGTTTTTGATTAGTGCTGGACAGAAACTTTATATTTCTACGCTCGCGATAGAATTGGCATTTTTGGGTGCTGCTGCCTTCTTGTTCATACGTGCCGGGCGCTATGGATTTATGGTGATAGCGGTCTTAATCATGTCATTCACGAAATTGCTCTCTCCTTTGCAAGAACGTGTTGCTTACCGCAGCTATTTTGGTGTTTTGAGTGTGGCGGAAGGTGTGCAGGTCAACTATCGCGGCCTGATTCACGGCACAACGATGCATGGCGCTGAGCGACTTGATGAACTGACTGCAGGTTTCAAAGACCGACCGCATGCACTGACTTACTATAGCCCAGAAGGCGGTATGGCACGTACGCTTCTGGCCAAACAGCGTGAGTTGTCAGCATTGGGGCGGAGTGGCATTTACAGGGTCGTTGGCTTGGGAACGGGTTCTTTGTCATGCTATTCAAAGCCCGGCGAAGATTGGGCCTATTATGAAATCGACCGCGATGTCATCAAAGTGGCGCAAGATCCAAATCAATTCAACTTCCTCAGCAATTGTGCGCCGCAAATGAAGATGATTGAGGGCGATGCGCGCATCACGCTTGCACATGCGGCACCACAGAAGGCTGATTATTTTTTGGTTGACGCCTTCTCGTCTGATTCAATTCCGATCCATTTGATGACAACTGAGGCCCTTAAGCTTTACCTATCGCAATTGAATGAAGACGGCGTTTTCGTGATTCATGTGACCAACCGCTATTTGGATTTGGCTCCAGTTGTTGCAGCTAATTTGCAGGCAGTTGACCCTACAATGAGCAGCAGGGTTATTGATTTCGTGCCAGCAACACCCAACCTTAATGCGTCGCATTCGATTGTAATCGTAGTTTCAAAGAATGCGAAACTTTTGGCATCATTGGATCAAGAAGGCGGCACCCAACCGCTAGAGACATCTACGGGCGTTGAGTCTTGGTCAGATGATTTCTCAAATCTTCCCGCCGCCATTTTGCGGCGGTTGTCGATACAGAAGTATTAAGTTTACTCCAGGTTCCAACGCGCCGTTGCGGTCTCATCGCTGGCCTTGGCTTCGACCCAGTGTGTGCCGCTTTTACTTTCTTCCAGTTTCCAGAAGGGGGCCTTGGTTTTCAGCCAGTCCATTAAAAATTCGCAAGCTTGAAAGGCAGAATCGCGGTGGGCCGATGCTGTGATGACCAAAACGATATCATCGCCTGCTTCAAGGCGGCCATGGCGGTGGATGATCAGGGTTTCTTGCAGAGGCCACCGGCCATGGGCTTCGGCTTCGATTTCGGCGAGGGCATTTTCCGTCATGCCGGGATAATGTTCCAGTGTCATCGCTGAGACATCGGCACCGCCCGACATTTCGCGCACGCTGCCCACGAAGAGCGCGAAGCCGCCGATATCTTTGCGCTGGCCTTTGACGCGGGCCAATTCCTGGCCCACATCGAAGGTTTCTGACTGAACTTTGATCATGCCGGCAGGATGCAGCATGGTGCGGCCAAATTCAATCCTCACCCCGCAGATTGCGCGACAAGAGGAACACAGGGATGAGCCCCGCGAGAACGATGGCCAGGGCGGGGCCAGCAGCGGCCTCGAACTTATCAAGCGAGGCCAATTCATAGGTTTTGGTGGCCAAAGTATCAAAGGCGAAGGGGCGCAGGATCAAAGTGGCTGGCAGTTCTTTCATCGTGTCTACAAAAACCAGAATGGCGGCAGACAACAGGGCCGGGCGGAGAAGTGGGAGGTGAATATCACGCAGGACTTTCAGGGGGCCGGAACCCAGAGTGCGGGCCACATCGTCAATCCGGCTGGGGATTTTTTGCAATCCGGTTTCAACGGTGCCATGGCCCATGGCCAGAAAGCGGGCGAAATAAGCTAGAACAAGCGCGAAGGCGGAGCCTGAGAAGATCAACCCGAATTTAGTATCGAAGACTTGGCTGAGCATTGGGCTCAGGACGTTGTCCAAGCGGCCCAGTGCGGCCATGGTGCCCAGCCCGATGATGGTACCCGGAACAGCATAGCCGAGGGTAGAAAGGCGCACAGCGCTTTGGATGAGTCGCGAGGGATTGATGCGTTGGGCATAGGCGAGAAAGGCCCCTGCGGCGAGGACGAGAATGGCCGTGGTGCTTGCCAACAGCAATGAATGCCACAGGGCAGAGGCATCAAAACCAGAGGCGTTGTGTAAGGTGGAGCGGAGCAAGAGGATCACCGGAATCGCAAATCCAAACAAGATTGGCAGCAGTGCGGCGAGCAGTGCCAGGAGGCCGGGTAAACCCGACAGCGGCGTGGCCTCAAGCGGTCTGGGTCTCTGGGCCTGGCGTAAGGCATGGTCTTGCCCGCGGGCATGGCGCTCAACCAACAGGACCACTCCTGTGATCAAGAGCAACAGCAATGCCAGCTGGGCTGCGCCCTCTAAGCTGCCTTGGCCGAGCCAGGTGGAATAAACGGCGAGAGTTAAAGTTTGCAGACCAAAGAAATTTGCAGCGCCCACGTCATTCAGCCCTTCAAGTAAGACGAGCGAGAGGCCGACGATGATGGCGGGCCTTGCTTGCGGCAGGACGATTTTGAAAAACGTTTCTCCAGGCTTGTGGCCTAAAGTGCGGCTCACTTCGATTTGGCTTTGATGTTGTTTCAGAAAGGCAGCGCGGGCGGCGATGAAGACGTAGGGATAAAGTGCCAGACCCATGACGATCGACGCACCGAAGACCGAACGAATTTCGGGGAAATGATAATCGCTGGGTTTTGTCCAGCCGAAGGCGCTGCGCAAAGCGGTTTGCACGGGCCCGGCATAATTCAAGAAATCTACATACAGAAATGAGGTGATATAACCGGGCATCGCCATTGGCAATAGTGCCAACCATTGCATCTGGCGCGAACCGGCAAAGTGCCAATTGCTCAGGCCCCAAGCCAGTGGCACGCCGATCATCAATGCCACCAAACCGAGGCCGAGCATGAACAAAACTGTTTGCGCCACATAGTGGGGCAGAACAGTTTGCAGGAGATGAGGCCAAACTGTGCCGGATGATTTGAGCGAAAGCATAACAATGCTCAAGACCGGGAGGCAGGCGATCAGAGCCAACGCGGCAGCGGCGAGAGCGAAAAGAAACCGGTTACGATTATTCAGCAAGAACGCGTGTCGTTGGGAAGGTGACCTCAACCAACGTTCCCTGACCGGGTTCGCTTGATATTGCGAATTCCGCCCGATTGGCTTCAACCAAGGCTTTGGTCAAAGGCAGGCCCAGCCCCGTGCCTTGCCTTTCGCGCGAAGGCGCATCGACGCGCATGAAAGGTTGAAGTGCTTGTTTTAACTCTTCGGCGTTCATGCCAATGCCCGTATCCTTCAGGCGCAAGGTGAGCGCACCTGATGCGGCAACCGCGGCAGACACAATCACTTGGCCCCCTGGATCGGTATATTTGATGGCGTTGGAGAGAAGGTTCATCATCACTTGGCGCATCGAGCGTTGATCGGCCACGATGCGCGGCAGATTTTCAGGGAAGGCTTTGCGCATCAATACGCGGGCACGGGTGGCCTGTTCCTGCAAAAGCTTTGCGGCGTGATCAAAACAATCGCCAAGACTGACAGCAGTGAAATTCAATTCGACGCGGCCCGCCTCGATCTTGGACAAATCCAGCAGATCATTGATCATGGCGAGCAGGTGGCTGCCCGAGGCATGAATATCATTCAGATAACCGCGATATTTATCATTTCTGATTTCGCCATATTGGCCCATGCGCATGATTTCAGAAAAACCCATGATGGCGTTCAGGGGGGTTCGCAATTCATGGCTGACGCGGGCCAAAAATTCCGATTTATGGCGACTGGCTTCTTCAGCTTTTTCTTTGGCTTCACGCAATTCTTTTTCAGTGCGCTTCCATGACGTGATGTCACGCACGACCACACAGAAGGTTGCGCTTGATGGCCTGGCTTGCAGCCGGCCGATGTTGAGAAACAGCGGGACGCTGCCGCCTTGTTTGACAATCCCCGTCACTTCGCGACCATCGTTGAACACGCTGGCCAAGCCTTGGCCTTCGAGGCCCGCAAGATAGTCTTTCAGCGTGGCCGCACTTTCGGGACTAAGGAGGCTGGCGAAAGATCTATTCAGAACCTCGGCATTGCGATAGCCGAAAATGGCCTCGGCCCCTGCGGAGAAATCGCGGATGTTTCCTTTGGCATCAAGCGTGATGATACCGTCTGCTGAAATATCGAGGATGGAGCGCAGTTCCGCCTCAGACGTCTGCGTTGTGATTGACGCCGCCATGATCTCTGGCTTTTCGATTTCGCGTTGTGGCGTTTCCTCAATTGCAATTTGTTTGACCACGGCCAATGCGGGCGCAGCGTTTGGCTTGGGTTGCAGCTGTTCAAAACTATATTGCTCGGCTTTGCCGTTTTGCCATGGCACGGCGCGCTGGGTGACGCGCAGTTCAATCAAGCTCCCCGTGCTCGTGGGTAAACCCATTCGGGTATTTTGAGTAGGCGCACCGATCAGGCTGTTCCAGAAGTTTGAATCTTGAAGCAGGGCAGCCATGTCCGGGTGGCCCAAAAGGCTGACCAGCCGGGCATTGGCGTAAACGGGCTTTTCAGATTGAACAATTGCGATGGGTGTTTGGTTGCGTTCGAAAGCTTCATGTAAAGCTTTCGGCAGTTGCACTTGCAAGCTGGCCTTGGCCACGTCCATCATTACAGGTCTTGGTTTTGATGGCGTTGCTTCTGGCAGAATGACAACTGTTTTTGGTGGTGCGATAATTGGTTTTGGCGCGGTGGCGGCGGCCTCATGCAAAGTGCGGCCCAGTTTTTCGAAGGCCTGCTGTTCGGCCGGTGCCAGCCGATCAGGCAATGTTGTCATTTCGCGTTCCAGCTGGCGACGTTCGGTGATGTCTTCCATCACAATGAGGGCAAATATGTTGCCGCCTTCATGGGGGCGACGCAAAGTGAAACGCGCTTCGCGTTGGCCAAAGGGGCTGTGATAGGTTGAAATGGCACTGACCAATTTGGTTTGACTCAATCTTGCCAAAAGTTTTTCTGCTTGGCCTGCGGGCAAGAGCAACTCAGTCAGCCGTTTGATGTTGCGATGATCAAAGGCGGTGCG
The DNA here is from genome assembly GCA_043782835.1 of Aestuariivirga sp. GTDB lineage: Bacteria > Pseudomonadota > Alphaproteobacteria > Rhizobiales > Aestuariivirgaceae > Aestuariivirga. The sequence goes on along the minus strand of JAYWAB010000001.1, from coordinate 13,091 downwards.
GGCAAGTTCATTGGCGAAGATGAAACTGCCGTCTTCGGTGACTGCGCACGTAGCAATGGGAAGATCTTCAAAGAGACCTGCCTCTGCCAGAATCGAAGGCTTTTGTGGTTCGACGTTGACGGCGAGGACGCCGTCACGCCCGTCGGCAAGGGCGTGGATCGAACACACGCATTCAAAATGACTGTCTTGGCCCAGCGAGGGAAATTCCAAGGTGAGGGTTTCACTTTCGCCGCGCGCAAGTGATTTTTGCAGAATAGACAGCTGGCGCAAGCCGGGTTCGTCGTGATCAAAGGGACGATCAATCAGATCAAAGACGGAGGCTGCGTCAAAGGCCGTGATGGCGGCTTTGTTGGCCCAGACAAGTCTGGCCCGCGCCACATCCCAAAGCCAAGCTGCGCCCCGCGAATCGCGCAGATCTTCAAGCGTTTGCTGCGGCATGGTCACGGGCGTTTCGTCTCCTCGGGTAAGGGCCAATGAGCTAAGCTCACTTGGTCCTAAGCTTTTGTTTTGGGCAGATTTTCATTGCCGATTCTGGTTCGGCGAATGCTGCGGCGTTGACCTAACCAAGTTTTCGCCCAAAGGTCCAGCGCTCGTTAAGATTTTGTCAACCATAACCGACGCTGCGAATTTGGGCTGGGGCCGCAGGTTTTGAGTGTTGAATTTATTGAGCGATGCGGCTATCAGCAGCGACAAGCTGCACATGATTTTGTTCAAAATGAACGGAAAGTACGTGTGCTGCTGTGATCGTTTTTGATTGCGCCAGCTTCTTGTGCAATCATTGGATGTAAGCCGCCATAGCTCAGTTGGTTAGAGCGCTAGATTGTGGATCTAGAGGTCCCCCGTTCGAGCCGGGGTGGTGGTACCATTCCCCCCAAAATTCCCAACCGCAACCTGCGCATTATAACTCGTTAATGCTGCGTATTTATCTGTTTCAGGCTGGCACAGCTTTTTCGAAATTAACCCTTCATTAACAACGCATCCGTAAATCCTGATTAACCATTCAAACGGCCCATTTTCAGGGGCTTGCGTGGTTGAGCGTGGTTGTTTTGCCACCTCGTCAGTGGGCGTTTTCCAACAGAGGTCATCGGATTTGAAAATGGAACGAACTGTTTCTGCGCAATTGCCTGTGCTGCACGTTTCAAAACGTTGGTTGCATCCGGTTGTGTTTTTGGATCCCAACTTTGAAATGCCGCGCACCTCTGTTTCGGAGCCGCCCCCAAATGCTTGGGCCAACGATGACGGTCCAATCTCATTTCCAACTCATCACAAGATACGACGGCGAAGGCCGCAGGCGGGTTCACCGCACAAGCCAATTACAGGTTCAGACGCATTTCAAAGTTCAACACCATCATCAAGGGAAATAAAATGACAACTACCCCAGCCCTCTTCCGAGCCTATCTCCTGGCCCACCGCGCCAGAAGTTTGGGTACCACCTTACTGGCCGGCACTTTTGTGTTGGCGCAAGTGACACCAACGCTTGCCACGATTGACAACACTGCCAATGCCGTTGGTACCAATGGTGTGACAACTTCGAACTTCGGTTCATCGACACAGAACGTTCCCGTCGCAGCGCCCGTTCCGACAATGACAATCACCAAGGCGGCCTCTGTGCCAACAACGGCCAATGGTGTTGACAACGCAATTGTCGATTCTGGGGATACGATTACTTATACCTACACGGTCAAGAATACCGGTAACGTGACGATGACAGGTGTGGCCCCCACCGATCCAGGACCGACGTTCAACAGTTTGGCGGGCACGGGTACGCTGGGTGCCTATAGTCCAGCAACAGCAACTTTGGCTCCAAATGCTACCCAGGTGTTTACAGCGATCTACACACTCTCACAGCTTGACGTTGACCATGGCGCTGGCATTGCGTTCGGTGTTTCAAACACGGCAGGTGCCACAGGCACGACGCCTGCGGCCGTTGTCTACAATATTCCGCCTGCAGGTAAGTTCACCGCAACCACAACAATTCCAGCCGCAGCCAAGCTCACCATCGGCAAGGTGGCGGTGTTGACGGATATCGGCGGCGGCACAGCAGGCAAGGCAGATTTGGGTGAAACCATCACCTATACCTACACTGTCTCTAACACCGGCAACGTGCCGATGACCAATGTCACGGTGAACGACTTGCACGGCTTCCCAGCGGTTGCGGTTCCGCTGGGTGCTGGGGGCATCACGTCTGAAACTTTGACGGTTCCAGGCATATTGGGTGCAGCGGCATCGACTGATGCCACAGCCAATAACGGTATCTGGAGTGTGCTCGCACCGGGTGCCACGATCACCTTCACATGGTCACACATCGTCACCCAAGCTGAAATCGACCACGGCTAAACCATTTATCGATGACGTTGGGGGCGGCGTCGGAAATGTTTGAATGAGAAAACGAAGTCCAAACCAGGTGAACTGGAACACACAAAGGGGCGTCACGAAAGTGGTCGCCTCCTTCGTGTTTCTGGTTGCTATGGTTTTGGGCCTGTTTTCGACAGCAAAAGCCGACATTACGAACACCGCAACGGCCTCTGGTGACTATAAATTGGCAACCAAAACCTTTGGCCCGGCAACGGCGGCGGTTCCGGTTGCCGCATCCGCTGGGCAAATTGGGTTGGTCAAAAAAGCTGGTACAGTTTTTGATGCCAACGCCAACGGCAAACTCGATGTCGGCGATACCATCACCTACAGCTTTGTGGTTTCCAACCTTGGCAATGTGACGCTGAACACTGTCGCGGTGAGTGATCCGAAACTGGGTGTTGTCACTTGCCTCAAATCCACTTTGATTCCCGCGGAACAGACCACCTGCACAGCGCCTGCCTATGCGATTACGCAGGCTGATATCAATGCGGGCTTTGTTTCGAATTCAGCGACTGTCTCATCGAGCACACCGACCGGAGCGGTTATTCCTGACACGTCCGATCCATTGGTGCTCGGCCCGGCAAATAATGCGCCCACGGTTGTGACACTGCAAACCGCTCCAGTGATCGGATTGGTGAAGACGGTGACCCCGCCCGTTGGCTTGAGCAAGGCGGGAGACACGCTTGCCTATTCATTCAAGGTTTCCAATCTTGGCGATGTGCCGTTCAATCCAGTGACGGTTGTTGATACGAAAGTCCAGAACATTGTTTGTCCGCCGGGCGCTTTGAACCCAGGCTTGTTTGTCACCTGCACGGGCAATCCTTATGTGATCACGCAGGCCGATATGGATGCGGGCAGCATCAGCAACACGGCTGTGGCCAGTGGCGTTGCCCCTGATGGCAAGACCTATACGGACGACTCTGATCCTGTGATCGCTGGCCCCTCGGCTAAGGGCCCGACAGTGACACCGCTGAAGGGCAATCCACAGCTTTTGCTGGCAAAGATCGACAAGCTTACAGGACCGATCGCTGTTGGCACGCCCATCACTTACACATTCACCGTCACCAACACGGGCACAGTGACGATCAAGAACATCACGCTTGCGGATACGGGCGCGAATATCACAGGTGGTCCGATTGCGAGTTTGGCACCGGGTGCGATTGACACCGCCACATTCACGGCGAGCCATGCGCTGACGGCGGTTGATTTGGCGCAGCCAAGTTACCTGAACACCGCCACCGTCACGGGCAACCCAGCACCACCCGCTTCAAATCCCCCGACGGTCAGTGCGACAGCCAGCGTGTCAACGCCGCTGGTCTACACGGCTTCGATGACGTTGACCAAGTCCGCCGCATTGGCCAGCACGACGGGGCTTCCGCCCAAGAAGGGCGACATTGTCAACTACACATTTGTGGTGACCAATACGGGCACATCGCCGCTCACCAACGTGACGATTGCGGATTTGCTCTTGGCGCAAAATTCGATGCCGGGTCAAACCCAAGTTGCAGCGCTGCAAAGCCAGAATTCAAATGGTGATGGGGATGTCGCAACGGCCAGCATCAATGCTGCGAAACGCGTGTCAGGCGCCGTCGCGTCGGCGCAACGCCACATGGTGCCGCAACTTCTGCCGCCGCTCACTGCCGATCTTGCGGTTTCGCGCGTCCTGTTGCGGATGGACGGATACGTGGGGCCAATGCTTGCGGGAGATAAGATCGGCTTTCTCTATCGTTTGAACAACACGGGCGATGTGCCACTGACAGCGATCTTGGTGGCGCAGCCTGATAGTCAGTCGTTCAGCAGCGAAGTGAGTTTGCTCAATCCGAATGAGACCGATAGCGCCAGCATCATCTTCACACGCAATCTGACATCTGAGGAAGCAACGTCTGGCATTGTCACTGCCAATGGCTATGTGACGCTGAAGGCGCGCGGGCGTGAAATGATGGTTCAGGTGGCTGACACGTTACCGCTCTCCGCCATCAAACCTTATGATAGCCTCACCACCGCTTCGATCACGCCCGGCACGGTGCCCACACTTAATCCGACAAGCTCGCAGACTTTCACTGCTAGCTATGCCCTGACGCAGGCAGACATTGATGCGGGCACGCGGCACAATTCTGCGACCGCCAATGCGCTTGATGTGGCAGGCAAACCAGTCAGTTCAAACACGGCAGTCTTCGATCTGCCGTTGCAACAGGCGCCGAGCATCGGGGTTGTAAAGGCAGGCACGCTTGCGCTGGCCAATGGCACAAGTGCTGTTGTCGGCGATATCATCACCTATAAATTTTCAGTGACCAACCTGGGCAATGTCACGCTGAAGAATATCGCTGTTGGTGATGGAACGCTGTTTATTTCGAGCGCCGCGCCCATTGACCCGCTGGCCCCGGGCATCACTGATTCATCCTACACCGCGACTTACGCGATCACGCAAGTTGATATTGATGCCGGGCACCATGACAATCAGGCCAAGGTGAACGCAAATGCACCTTCAGGCCCGTTGGCCCCACAGTTCTCAGACTTTGCTGATCCCAAACAACATCGACCCACGATAGTACCCATCGCGGCAACACCCGCCATTGCTTTGCTCAAGCAGGTGACCAGCATCACCGACACCAATGGTAATGGCCGTCATGATGTGGGCGATGTCATCCACTATCAATTCACGATCAAAAACACCGGTAATGTTCAGCTGACAAGTGTGCTGGTGACTGATCCGCTGATGCCCGGCGCGCCGACGAAGCCCTTGGATGTTGTAAGTGGTGCCGCGATCACTTTGGCTCCGGGTGCCACCGACACCAGCTTCACGGGCACCTATGTGATCGAGCAAGCCGACATGGACCTTGGCCATGTCAACAACACGGCAAAAGTTGTGGGCACAGACCCCACGGGCAAACAGGTGCAGGATTTCTCTGATCCCGGTGTTTTCACCCAGGATGGGCCGACGATTACATTGCTGCCGCTGTCACAAATTGCGGTGCAAAAAGTCTTCTCGCACTTTGAAGATGCGGTGGGAATTACAGTTCCGCTGCCTGTGCCCAATGGTTTTGTGGTTTATACGATCAAGATTCAGAACACCGGCAATGTCAATTTTGCCGATGTGTTGCTGGCGGAAGTGGCACCCTTCAATCAACCGACAACAACGCTTGTGGGCACGCATCCATTCCCGCTGCCCTCAAAAGCTACGGACCCGACACTTTATACAGATGCCGCGCACTTCACTGTGAAACAGATGATCAGCAATGCCGACATCTTGAGCGGCAGCGTCAAAAACCAAGTGAGTGCAACGGGTGTCGATTCAGCAGGCGTCAAATCTCCGGCTGACCTGTCTGACCCCAGCGACTTTAATGGCAATGCCGTGACCGTTGTTCCACTAGCGTCGCAGCCATCGATTTCTGTGATCAAATTGGCGACAGTCACCGATGTCAATCACAATGGCGCAAATGATACTGGCGATATTATTACCTATACATTCCAAGTGAAAAACACAGGCAATGTGGATCTCACCGGTGTCGATATTACAGATGCCAATGCCGCGAAAGTGGGCGGCCCTATTGCACTGTTGAAAGTGGGCGCCACGGATACGACAACGTTCACAGCATCGCATACGATCACTGCTGTGGACCTGGCGGCGGGCAGCTATTCAAACCAAGCCACTGCCACAGGCACTTATAGTGGCTTCAATACTATGAGCGGTGACTCTGACTATGCCAGTCTGACAGGCCCGCGCCGCCCGACCATTGTTCAGCTTTCTGCCGCCAAGCCGGTGCTGACCAAGACGGCGGCACGTAGCCAAGTGAAGCGTGGCGAGATTGTTGGTTTTACGATCACGGCCACAAACTTAGGTTCCGGGCCATTCCAGCTCGCAGACATCATGCCGCCGGGCTTTGGCTATGTCGCGGGTTCCGCGCTGGCCAATGGTGTTGCAGTCACACCTGTCGTCAACAGCCAGATCGTCACCTTCAACAATCTCATACCCACAGCCAGCAAGATCACGATCACGCTGAACCTCATGGCTTCCACCACATTGAGTGGCGGCAAGTTTGTCAACAATGCGCGGCTTGTTGATCCATCTAACAATCAAGTGATCGCTGTGGCGCAGGCCGCTGTCGAAGTGATCCCCGAGGCGGTGTTTGATTGCAGCGACATTATCGGCCGCGTGTTTGATGATCTGAACGGCAATGGCGTGATGGATGACGGTGAGCCGGGTCTTGCCGGGGTTCGCCTTGTCACGCTCAATGGTGTGCTCATTACCACGGATGCCGAAGGCCGCTATCACGTGCCTTGTGCAGCGATCCCTGATGCTGCGATTGGCGGGAACTATCTGTTGAAGCTTGACCCGCGCACTTTGCCCACGGGTTACAAGCTCACCACAGAAAACCCGCGCGATGTACGCGTTACACGCGGCAAAGTGGCCATTCTGAATTTTGGCGCGGCCATTCAACATGAGGTGAAGGTTGATGTGACGTCCAAGGCCTTTGGCCCCGAGGGCACAGGCCTTGTGCCCACATGGCAAAGCGGCATTGGCAAGCTGTGCAAGATCCTGACGAAGAAGAGATCTGCGCTGCAAATTATCTACCACCAGGGTGGTGAAACCGGAGAATTGGCACAGGCGCGCGTTGATGCGCTTGAAGCCGAAATCAATGCGACCTGTAACCCCGGCTATCCGCTGAAAATCAAAACCAGCGTGAAGGAGCTGAAATGAACCGGGGCGCGAACAGGCACGGGTTCATCACACAGGGCATTGGTGCTTTGGCGCTTGCCATCTGCCTTGGGCTTTCGCCTTTGGCAAAGGCAGAGTCCGGCTTGCCCTTCTCGATCAGCGTTGATGGTCAGAAAGTCGACACCAGTGCTGAAATCGCCGCCGCTCAAAAGAGCCAGGAAATGGCTGTCGGTGCCGTTGATATTCAAGTGAAGTTTGATGGATTGGGGGTGAAGCCCGTTCTCAATGTTTCGACCTATCCGGTGCAGGTCAATTTCCGCAGTGGCGATCGGATCCGTTTCCTCGCCAGCTTCAATTATGCAGCGTGGATTGACCGCGCAGAAGTGCGGGTGATTTCACTTGATGCACCTTCGGGCGCTGCGCCCTTTGCGACAATCCCCGTTTCAAAACTTGGCGCTGCCGAATGGCAGATGCCGGCTGATGCGCCGGGTCAGATGGAATATGTGGTGCGGGTTTATGATGCCAAGGGGCGATTTGATGAAACCCGGCCTTTGCCGATCAAGCACAGCGCCACCAATTTGCCGCTGGCTTCGGAGGACAATCAAGCCGTTGCGCCGGGCTTTGGCGAAGATCGCACGGCCTTCCGCAATATCAGTGTGTTTGGCGGGGCGCTCACGGTGTCTGGCAAGAATGTGCCAAAGAACCATGAAGTAACAGTGATGGGCGAGCCTGTGCCTGTCGACAATGGCGATGCTTTTGTAGTTCAAAGGATTTTACCGCCGGGGGCACATTCTGTCGATGTTGCTGTGTTGCAAGATGGCAAGGGGCTGACGTTTACACGTGAAGTTGAAGTGCCCGAAGAGGAGTGGTTTGGCGTTGGTCTTGCCGATCTCACCGTGGGCCATAATTTTGGCAACGGCATTGTGGAACACACAGGCGTTGACGAATTCCCCGGCACTTGGACGCGCGGTCGTGCCGCCATGTATCTCAAGGGCAAAGTCAAAGGCCAATATATCCTGACCGCTTCGGCTGACACAGGTGTCGGCACACTGGCAGATATGTTCACTGGGCTTGCGGGCAAAGACCCCAATGCCATGTTGAAGCGCATCAGTCCCAATGACTATTATCCGGTTTATGGTGACGACTCCACCTCAGTTAACGACGCGCCCACCAGTGGCCCGCTTTATGTGCGGCTGGAACGCGGGCCCAGCTCTGTGATGTGGGGCAATTTCAAATCGAATATCACGGGCACGAAGTTCATGGCCTCGCAGCGCGCACTTTATGGCGCGAGTGGGGTTTATCGTTCAGACGAAGTGACCAAAGATGGTGCTGCCAAGCGTTCGATTGATGTTTATGCGGCCCAGCCTGCAACCGTCCCACAGACGGATGTGTTCCGCGGCACCGGAGGTTCAGCCTATTTCATGCAGCACCAGGACATCACTTCAGGTTCTGATGTGGTGAGTGTTGAAGTGCGCAATGCTGTTACGGGTTGGGTGATTTCGCGCGCGCAGCTTTCGCCATCAACGGATTATCGTTTTGATCCGGTGAATGGCGTTCTCATTCTCAATGCGCCGCTGCCTTCGACGAATTCATCGGGTTATGAAAACTATCTTGTGGTTCACTATAGCTATCAACCTGTGGCGGCAGATGCCAATGCCTATGTCTATGGCGGGCGGGCTGAAACATGGGTGGGCGATCATGTGCGCCTTGGTGTTTCTGGCTTGCGTGAAAAACAGCAGACGGCAGATCAGACGATTTATGGCGGCGATGTGCGGGTGCAATCATCGAAGAACACTTATGTGGAAGCGGAAGTGGCGCATTCGGAAGGTCCCGGCTTTGGTTCGGCTTATTCAGTGGATGGCGGCCTCAGCTTGCAGACTACCGCAGGTGCAGGCGTTGTTGGTGTGCCTGCCAATGCCTGGCGTGTTGAGGGGGCGGCGTCGCTTGATGAAGTGACCAAGGGCAAAGTGCAGGGTGGGATTCAAGCCCGTGTTGAACATTATGATGCAGGCTTCTCTTCGCCTGAAACGCAGGCGACGACAGAGACGATTAAATGGGGTGTCACGGGCGAGGCCAAGGTTGCGGGCGATGTGAAAGCCAAAGCGACTTTCAGCGAGAACAATGCCATAGGCCAAAGTCTGACGCGCTCAGGCGATGCCAAGCTTTCCATTCCGGCTTCCGAACATGTTATTGTTGAACCCTATGCGCGCTATACAGAGCAAACTGGCACGACGGTTGCCACCACGCAAAATGGCGCGCGTGGTGATGCGGGCGTGAAATTGATTTATCAATGGGATCGTGACCATCAGGTTTATATGTTCGGTCAGGGCACATTTGCGCAGAGCGGCACGATGCTGCGCGATGACCGCGCAGGTGTGGGTGTCAAATCCAAAATCACTGATCGGATCACGACGTCGGCTGAGGTTTCGCAAGGCACGCAAGGCATCGATGTTACGGGATCGATTGACTATGCGCCCACGGCGGATGATCGTTATAGTGTTGGCTATCGTCGTGATGCGTTCCGCTCTTCATCGCCCAACACGCCCTATCTTTTGAGCGGTGACGATCTCGGCACGATCAGCTTTGGCGGCCACCATAAATTTAATGATCAGTGGAGCGCCTATAATGAAAATAACTTCGATTTCTTCGGTGATCGTCATTCGCTGACGGATACTTATGGTGTGCAATATACACCGAACTTGAATTGGAAGATCGATGGCGCGGTTGAAATTGGGCGGGTGATTGACAGCACGATCAATCCCACAACGCTCATCAAGAATTCTGATCTATCGCGCCAAGCCGCTTCGCTCTCGGCGATTTATCACGACAAGGATGGGCTTGACGGCAAGCTCAAGGGTGAATTGCGCCATGATTATGCGGATGATGGTTCCAGTGAGATCATGTCTTATCTGTTCCAAGTAGGCCTCGGCGATAAGCTTTCGAAAGATTGGCGGGCTTTGGCAAATCTTGATGTGGTGCTTTCTAATGCCAATGACAGCACGAAGGACTCGACCTATATCAACGGCCTCATCGGCGCAGCTTACCGCCCCGCAAAAAGCGACAAGTTGAACGCCTTGTTCAAATATAATTTTATCTATGACAATCCGGGCGCTGGCCAAGTGACTTTGGACGGCACGACATCGAGCCCTGCACAAATCTCCCATATTCTCTCCGCCGATGCGACCTATCGGTTGTCAGATAAATGGGCCATCGGCGGCAAATATGGCTTCCGCATTGGGGAGCTGCGCGACCGGACAGTGGGGGCGGATTGGACCTTCTCGCAAGCGCATCTCGGCATTATCCGCCTTGATTATCACATTGTGAATGAGTGGGATGCAATGGCTGAGGGCCGGGCGCTTTGGTCACCCACCAATGGCACAACAGACTTTGGCTTTGTGGCGGCGGTTTACCGTGAGCTCAGTGACAATTTCAAGATTGGCATTGGTTACAATTTTGGCGATTTCAGCGACGACATCAGCCATATCGCGCATGATAATCATGGCGTGTTCATCAATCTGGTTGGCAAGTTCTAAGGGCTTTGCAAATTTTGGGATCGGCGACTAGAACGGTGCCATGACCCCAAAACAAGCCCCCTCGATTGCTGAACTCCGCCGCCTTTACAAAGCCCGTGTGCCGCGGATGTTTTATGACTATTGCGAGACTGGATCTTACTCCACCGGCACGTTTCAGGAAAACACTGCGGCATTTGAGAAATATAAGCTGCGCCAACGGGTGGCGGTCAACATTGATGGGCGCTCGCTCAAAACCAAAATGGTTGGGCAAGCTGTGGTGATGCCCGTGGCCCTGTCACCCATTGGTTCTGGCGGGATGAACCATGCCGATGGCGAAATTCTGGCCTGCCGCGCTGCTCAGAAGTTCGGTGTGCCTTATACGCTGTCAACGATGAGCATTTGTTCTCTCGAAGAAGTAGCCAAGCATGTTGAGAAGCCATTTTGGTTTCAGCTTTATGTTATGCGTGACAGAAGCTTTGCGACGGATTTGGTCAACCGCGCCAAGGCTGCAAAATGCTCGGCCCTGGTCTTGACGCTTGATCTCCAAATTTTAGGCCAAAGGCATTTGGATGTGAAAAACGGCCTCTCTTCTCCGCCTAAGCTCACGCTGTCCAATATCATCAACATGATGACCAAGCCTGCCTGGTGTTTTGGGATGCTGGGCACGAAGAACCGTCAGTTCGGCAATATTGTTGGCCATGCAAAAGGTGTGGGTGATATTGCGTCGCTCAATGAATGGGCCAATCAACAGTTTGACCAGACGCTGGATTGGAGCTCGGTTGAATTCATCCGCAAGCAATGGAATGGCAAGTTGATCCTCAAAGGCATCAATGATGTCGCCGATGCGCGCATTGCCGCCGCGCTGGGCGCTGATGCGATCATCGTCTCTAACCATGGGGGCCGACAGCTTGATGGTGGCTTTGCCACAGTCGATATGCTGGGGCCGATTGTGGATGCAGTAGGCGACAAGATTGAAGTGCATTTTGATTCCGGCATCCGTTCGGGCATTGATGTGATGAAGGCTATGGCTCTAGGGGCCAAGGGCACCTACATCGGGCGGGCCTATATTTATGGTTTGGGCGCTGCGGGTGAGGCGGGGGTAACGCGCGCATTGCAAATTATTTATAAAGAGCTTGATACAACGATGGCGCTCTGCGGTGAGCGCGACATTCAAAATGTTGGGCGGCACAATCTCGCAATGCCCTTGGCCACGCATGATTTGAGCGCAATGAATGCCGCTGCAAAACCGCGTCGCACCAAACGGTAAGCTTCACGTCGTGCCCGAGCGCGGCACGATGATGGGCAATCGTGGTGGCAAATTTCACCGTGATGACCAGACACTCGGCAAACGCCGTTGGGCTTCGGCACATTGGATTTGTTGTGAGCTTCATTGGAAGGGTCAGCACCACGCGCCGATGGGGCAGGGCTATACGTCGCTGTTCTTTCTGGATGAGGTGACGGCGCTGGCAGCGGGGCATCGGCCGTGTTTTTTCTGCCGCCGGAAAGAGGCACAGGCATTTTTTAGATGGCCGAAAGGCTGGAGAATTTGATCGGGCGTTGCATGCGGAACGCCTGATCCTTTCCCACTCCATGCGGAAGGATAAGTTACCCGATGGTGTGATGGTTGAAGCTGACGGCGTGTTTTACGCCAAACGTGGTTCGCAATTTCTGCGCTGGTCTTTCGCGGGCTATGCCGAAACTAAAACCGCGCTTGGCAACTTTAAAATTTTGACACCTGTATCAATCATCGCCATCTTGGCGTCAGGCTATCAACCGCGCTGGCATCCGTCAGCATTGAAATGGGACGAGACATGAAACTTTTGCGTTATGGCCCCAAGGGCAAAGAAAAACCAGGTATCTTGGACAAGGACGGCAAAATCCGCTCACTGCATAAGGTGATTGCGGATTTGGATGGTGGGGCGCTTTCGCCTGCGGGACTGGCCAAGTTGAAAAAACTCAATGTGGAAAAACTGCCTGTGGTGAAGGGCAGGCCGCGCATTGGGGCTTGTGTTGCCAATCCGCAAAAGTTTATCGCCATTGGGTTGAATTATTCTGATCACGCGGCTGAATCCGGCATGACGGTTCCACCTGAACCCATCGTGTTTACCAAACAGGTGAGCTGCCTGTCCGGCCCCAACGATACAGTGACGCTGCCGCCCAAATCTGAAAAATCTGATTGGGAAGTGGAGCTTGGCGTGATCATCGGGCGCAAGGCCAAGAACATCAAGGAAGTCGATGCGCTGAAACATGTGGCGGGCTATTGCACCATCAATGATCTTTCGGAACGCGCTTTTCAGACTGAGCGCCATGGCCAATGGACCAAGGGCAAGTCTTACGACACGTTTGGGCCGGTTGGGCCTTATCTCGTCACCCGCGATGAAGTGAAAGACCCGCAGAATTTGCACATGTGGCTGGATATCAACGGCAAGCGCGTGCAGGACGGTAACACCAAGACCATGGTTTATGGTGTGCAATTCCTCGTGGCCTATCTCAGCCAATTCTTCACGCTGCTGCCCGGCGACATTATCACGACAGGCACCCCGCCCGGCGTGGGCATGGGCATGAAG